>CACSIN010000007.1 GCA_902705835.1 BD1-7 clade bacterium | reverse complement strand
CCTAATATGGGCATCGGCGGCATCACTCCCATACAGAAATTGTTAGCCGCATAGCGCTCTACTTTTGAGAACTTTTAAAAATGGGGGGATTACCCTCCATCGACCCTTCGGTATTGAAGGAGGTGGAGAGTAGACATGATTTTTTATTCTGCCACTTTAGCGGCTTCGTTCAACAAGGTCATGTTGCATTGCACCAATCAACTGGCACTGGACAGCCTTTCCGCAGCTGTAATTCTAACCCAATTTATAGGAATAACTTTTTTGTGGAAAATAGCCGTAAAATTGATCATCTCTTAGACTGCAAAGTGTCAAAAGCAGTCGTTCAACTTCATATCATCAATTACAGCTAAGGGGCTAAAGCGGAAGTATAAACTCACCTTGATTGTTAGATTTCCGTACAATCGTTCAAAAACTGTAAAGTCACCATTCAAGAAGGAATTTCAATGAAAACCCTACCGTTAATTGCCGCTATTTCTAGCAGCCTACTATTCGCTGCTTGTGTGCCAGAAATTGCGCCCCCTGATACAGACTCAGAATTTGCAACCACATGGTACGCCGATACCGATTTTGATGGATACGGTGACCCAGAGGTGTCGCAAGAGGCCGTTGATCAGCCGGATGATTACGTAGCCGATAACACCGACTGTAATGACGGCGATATTGATGTTAACCCCGGTGAAACCGATATCAATGACGATAAAGACAACAACTGTGACGGTACGATCAATGACGGGCCATACAATGTAGGTGATAGAGGCCCCGCTGGGGGATGGGTGTTCGCTGTTAGTGAGTTATCAGATTTCCATGGTCTTGAAGCTGCACCCGAAGATCAAGATGATGGTAGCGGTGCTGAATGGGGTTGTGAAGGAATAACAATTACCTCTGGAAACGGAGCACAAAATAAAGAACTAGGCGCAGGTTATGCGAATACCTTGGCACATTTAGAAGATTGCCCGGACACTGGCACTGCTGCCAAGCTTGTAAATGCCTATACGATAAACGGTTTCGATGATTGGTTTTTGCCTTCAAAAGATGAACTAAATGCGATGCATACTCATTTGCACATAAATGTTCTAGGCGGTTTTACCAACAACGCTTATCGAAGTTCGTCTGAGTTCAATATGACTTACGCCTGGGTCCAGAAATTCGAATTTGGCAATCAGTTCCACATTAATAAATTCGTATTGTACAGAGTTCGCGCGGCTAGGGCTTTTTAACCATTTAAGACTGCGCAGCATAGCTTTTCGATTGTGGAGGTTGAAAACTGACTGGAAAGCTTACTAACCAAAGAGAGACTGCTACCAACTGTACAGAGTGCGGTCATAAAATAGGTAAACGAAGAGCAAACTGTTATTGGTGTGGTGCCAAGCTTCAGGGCGGTAGCCCATTTGCAAAGTAAAGAGTTAACCAGCGCAGGCAAAGCGACGCAAAAGGCGCGCGCATGCTGTGGGCGTTATTCGTACAAGGCATACAAGGAATACAATGAATATGAATCCATTTAAAATATCGATAATTTTTGTTTTAAGCTCAACTCTACTTCAGTCTGGTTGTAGTTCTGAAAAAGCACATGCTGAATCACCTTGCCCTAGTCGAATATACGGTGCAAGTTTAACAGTTCTAGACTCTATCTCGAGAGAGGTTGTTAGTACGTCGAGTGTATATCTATCAGGACGATCGTCTAACAACAATGGTGAAATTGTTGAGACTCAAATCATTTACAACAGCGATGCTGAAATATACCGCCATGACTCTGTATTCGGTGATAGCAGGCTAAACCTCAGCAAATCCCAAGAGATTTTTATCTACGTTACAGATTCGAATTACAATTCGAATGTTTCAGTTGCCTATAATTATGGTTGTACAGATATAGAGCAAACTATTTATCTATGCCCTAACGGTACTGCATGTAGATAATCGTATAACAAGAAGGTGTATGTGGCAGCTACCGCTTTGCGGCGTCTGCACATGACCTTAGCGTTAGCGGAGACTGCAAGTGTCAGGCCTTGAGTTTGACAACTGTTCCAGCAACAATCCGTTAACCCTGCAGTGGTTCACTAAGATACGGGCATATTTGATCTCTGCGTGATGCGTATTTACCTACTGGCTTGCATTTGTGGTAGGTCTTTACGTCATCCTGACGCGGCATTATCTGAAACCAACGTTAGAACCCTCAGAAAACAACCCATTACAATACCTTCACCAGCCTCAAAGCCTTTCTATTCCTGCATTTTGTCCAATTTTTTAGCGTTATTGTCCAGATTTTTAATGCCGCCTTCCTATAGCATTTAGCCCTCAAATAACGACAAGCTGGCCTGGCGGCTATCGTATCGAGCGATCGTATATCAGATGTGTTTGACCTTATCCAAAAGGTTAGATGCAGAGCATCACGGTAACGAAATTGAATCCGCCAGCGTCATGCATTGATCACTAAGAGGCCCTACTGTGAAGCGTCAATATCTATCTCAAACCGTCAGTGCTATGTTGGTGGCACTGGGCGTCAGCGGCTGTATTGATACAGCCCCCATCATTGAAAACGAAAAAGAACCAGCGCCGGTAATTACTGTGCTTGCGTCACCGGCATCGCTTATCAGTAACGCCAGCCCAAGTATCACCTTTACCAGCAATGTGGATGCCACCCTTACATGGCAAGGCAGTTGCAACAGCGCCGACACAGCGATCACCGCTGGCACTAACACGGTAACGCTGCAACCACTGGCCAATGGGTTGTATGACGATTGCGTGATGCTTGTTCAGAGTGCTGTACTGCAAGGCACATCCGAACTAACCCTCCCACCATTTACTATCGACCAAAGCCTCGCCAATGCGTTTATCGGCCAATGGATCGGTGAAAACGATACGCAGGTGACCTTCCCCGCAGCGTTAAATGGTTTTGAGTTTTATCACAGCAGTGATCTTAATTGCGATATTGGCACAGACAGCGCCAGCTGTAACATGCTGGATATTGACACAATCACTGGCGCAGATATCACCACCGCGCACCTCTCACTCGACCAACCCGCCCAATACATGTTGCGCGATACCCGAGGACAAAGTCGCCCGATTACACTAAACAGTGAGAGTGCCCCGGATATGCGCTTTTCTGAGCGGCACGACCATCAAATGATTGTTTTCAATAATAAGCTGTGGGTGATTGGCGGCATCGATAATAATATCACCTTCCTAAATGATGTTTGGTCGTCGACTGATGGTATCGATTGGGTCGAAGAAACATCTGAAGCGGCGTTTTCTAAACGTGCTGGTCATGACGTTATCGTGTTTGACAGTAAGCTTTGGTTGGTTGGCGGCATTGGTGATGATCGAATGCCCCTAAATGATGTTTGGTCGTCGACTGATGGCATCAGCTGGAACTTAGAAAGCGTTAGCGCAAATTTTTCTCCACGAATCGGCCATCAACTCGCTGTATTTAACAGTGAGCTTTGGTTAATTGGTGGCGGGGTTACGAACGAGGTGTGGTCCACAACTGATGGTATCAATTGGGTTGAAAGGACTTCGCCAGAGGTCTTTTCTCCTCGTGATAACCATCAGGTTGTTGTGTTCAATAACAGGCTATGGGTGATTGGTGGGCGCACAGATATGTCAGAACAAAACGATGTTTGGTTTTCCACAAATGGCATCAATTGGGGAAGAGCAACAGACTCCGCTGAGTTTACTGCCAGAGCTCGGCATCAAATTCTCAAGTTCGATAACGAACTCTGGCTCGTTGGTGGAGAATTCTTAAACGACGTCTGGTTTTCTAGCGATGGGGTCACTTGGTTGGAGAAAACACCCGCTGCTGCCTTTTCTAAACGAATAGGCCATAAGGCTAGCGTATTTAACAACCGGCTTTTGATCACGGGCGGTTTTGAGCTACCCGTTCCTCCTGCTCCTTCTGACACTCCGCCTCCGCCTCTTTTCCCTGAAGCCCATAACGACGTATGGTCTTCGGGTAATGGCGTTGATTGGCAAAAAGGCCAGCGTGTCCCCATTCATTTTGATTAAAGGTTCCCGCAAGCTTGAATTAGCATAATATCATCGCACTTGCCCCCATAGATACGCCAACACACAGGGGCAAGTGTGGGTGGTGCTGACTCGCTGCGATCGCGTTAATCGTGCAAGATGAAAGGCCCGGTTTTTATGGGGGAGGTTTCCCTCAAACCTGTCTTTGAAAATTACTCGTTTACCACGGAACCTCGATTTTACTTTTCAGCTAAAGAAGCGTTATTTGGTTCTGAGTTTTACCTTAAAATTGAGTGCCAAATAGATAGACAGATCGGTTAAATATTGCTGTTAGCTTCTGTGTTCAGCGTGACACTATCAGTCGGAAGTAAACTGCACACTTTTGTGCTTGGGGCGCCGGCAACTCTATAAGTGCAGGCACCACAAAGCGCGTTACTTTGATGAATTTGCTTTGAGCATGAAGCGCGTTTTCATGCTCAAGTGTGTTTAGTGCGTTATCCAAGAGACCGCATCAGCCTTGTCGATACTCTCTTGCGTGAGAGGGTTGTCTTCTAATTGTACACCCGATATTTGGGTGTAGGCATCAGGATCCCCAATGGTAAATGTTTCAATCAAATTCCCCGAGAGGTCTGCGATAATTAATTTGAGATTATTGCTCAAATCAATTTGGGATAAATTCGTTTGCTGAACATTCAGCTTGGTGAGCTCTGTAAGAGAGCTGATATCTAGGCTGTTTAAAGTGCTCTTTGGGGCGTCTTGGGCGTACCCGCTGCCTAGGGCTAGGTATTGTAACAAGGTATTATTATCGAGATTGAGTGACTGTAATTCGTTGTACAGTAGTGAGACTACCTTTAACTGGAGATTTTGGCTGAGATCAAGATTGATTAAACCACAAGCTTCGGCCCTAATGCTTGTTAAGGCGGNGGATGAACTGAGGTCGATAGTGAGTAGGTCTAGATTAAATGATAAATCAAGTACACTTAACTGTGGCGTATTGGTCAGAACAATATCGTTGAGCTGGTTATTTGAGATATGTAAATCGACCAGTGCCACATGATTACTTACGTCGACTTGGCTTAACTTACCAAAATTGGCATGTAAAAGGGTCAAGGTTGAGGGCGCGTTGAGCTCTAGTGTTTCTAGCGGGCCGTGGGCGACCGATACAATAACCAGTTTAAGATTATTACTTAAATCGAGATCGGATAGTGTGTGGTTGTCGATGTAAATATTAGTCAAATCGGCACTTTGGCTTAAATCGATACTGGGTATTGGGCTGGTATCAAGAACTAAAAAATCGAGTTTGTTGTTGTTTGCAAACAACACACTATTGATTGAAGTATCTTCGATCTTTAATACTGCTAATTCAGGGCTAGCGCTCAAATCCAATGCCTGAACTGAGCTTTCTTGCGCTTTAATGTTGAGAGTCGTAACGTCTGCGATGGTGACGTTAGCCAGCGTGTTTTTCGAAAGCACTAAGGTTTTAAAGGAGGGGCTGTTGCTCACTGAAATGGCACTGAGTTGATTATTATTCTGTAGCTCTAAGGATTTTAACAATGGGTTTTGATCAAGGTTGATATTATTCAACCCAGAGCTATCTATCTGCAGCTTACTTAACTGTGTGAGATTATTCAGCCCGGTAAGATTCTGAATGCCTGGTTGACGACAGCTTAAAGCATTGATTTCTGTCAGGTCATCTGCTGTGAGGCCTGCGTGATACAATTGTAGGTTGATGCACCGTGCTAGTATCTCGTCAGGGATATCGGTTCTAGTTTCTGAAACCCATTCAGGGATTGGGGTTCCTATCTCGCCTACCTCGTTGCACCCCGATATGATGATACCGCTGATAATATGACAAGACAGCATACTGATGGTTAAGAAAATTCGACGCATAAATAAATTCCTTTTTCTAACGATATTGTAAGTAGTGCATGGAAACTAACACATATAATAAGCCATTACGTTGTCGCTGATAAAAATAACGACTTTGATACAGAACGCTCGAGGTTAGGCCTTTCATTTTACGTGTCGCCTCTGCCTTGGAGAGAAGGACATAATGAGTAAAAACGCCCCCTGACGGACAAGTCATGACATTGGAATCTATTTGAAGAACATTTTTTTGATGGAGGACTTTACCTTTCGTGAGAGGGAAGCAAAAGGGAAGTAATCGTTTAGGCCTGCAGCCTTCGAATAGTCAAGGAACGCGTTCTTCTTCGCTGTCGCTATGGCACTTCATATTCCGTTTTACTAATTGGTGAAATATAGCAACGCCGAGGTTTGCCTTGTCAGTACTGTGCCGCCTACGTTTTTAGAGGCCCCCTCAACTCGATCTGTAGTGTGCCACTACACCCTTATATTTGCGTGTTTCTATACATGCAGGACGTTTAGAAATTGGCCAGTCGACCTCTGCTGTCATAGGCTTTGTAGCGCTTTCTCCGTTGCTTGGTCGATTGGCGAATGTGCGTCCATAGATCGCCTCCTTTCGCGTTATCACGCCATATATACTGGTAAATTGTCTAAACTAAGCCTGCACGTACATTCATTTGTGTATGAATTTTTTTCGTGAGAGTGCTGTATAAAAAGCTAAAAGCGCATGAATTTCGTTCCAGTCTTACAGGCTTCCTGTTATAAAGGCGTTATATTTCCGTGTTACCCACCAACGGTGTGCACTTCGAATTGCAGCGGAGCTGAATAACACGGGAATCGCATGTTCGCTGAATTATGTCGCCAAGTTGATGCAATAAGCGGGGGATTAGGGCTTGAAATGGAAAAGCGTTTCGTTACGGCGGATCTAGCCTGGTGATGAATAATGTCGAGGATAACCTGCTCAAGCGAAATTTTGATGCTGAGGAACCCAATCAAGAACGGATGAGCGATATCACCGATATCTGGGTGATGAATCGCTGGCTTTACCTCAGCACCGTCACGGGTCTCTATTCCCGCAAGATTGTTGGTTGGGCCTTGGTGGGTACATAGATGATAGTAGCGCTGGTGAGAAGATCGTTAAACGCCGTTATATTCAACCGGGCTTTATCTTGCATCCTTACCGGGGTGTGCCGTGTCGCGATAAGAATATCAGGATCTTATTCGCTGTCACGGTGGTCAAATCAGCATGAATCGTAAAGGCAACTGCCGGGATAATGCACCGATGGAATCACTCTATAGTCGACTGAAAGCAGAGCGCAGGTATGCACAGGATTACGGCTCGATTGAGGCGGCGAAATCGAGTATCGTCGAATACATCGAATTGTTTTATAGACGCGTCAGGAAACACTCAGCGTTGGGGTATTTAAGCTCTTATCAAAACAGTGGGCAAACGGTGTTCACTGTTCGCGGGTAAGGCCAGCATTTGAAATGCAGCAGATTTTGCACAACTTTACTTAACGAGGTGTTCAAATGATTCCTAAAGTTATACAGCAGTGGCACTCGATCGTAGAAACAAAGAACATAGATTTACTTGATGACATTCTTGCTGATGATGCAAAGATGTATTCTCCTGTTGTTCACACAGTTCAAGAGGGAAAAGAAATAACCAAAATGTACTTATCCGGTGCTGCTATGATTCTTTGTAACAGTGATTTCAGATATGTTCGTGAGGTCTATGATGATGGTTTTGCACTTTTGGAGTTCGAAACGGTGTTGGATGGAATATTCGTTAATGGCGTAGATTTGATTTCATGGAATTCGGATAACAAAATCACTGATTTTAAAGTTATGATCCGCCCACTTAAGGGAATAAACGCAGTTCATCAAGAAATGGGTAAAGCCCTCATGAAAATTATGAAGCCGTGATTGTAACGTTATCTTCCAGATAAACATGACAAGGTAATGATGTTCGTTCCGGCCTCATATCACGGCGTTATGAGCTGTGCGGGTTCTTTTATTTGAAGAAAAATTAGTGAGGCAAACGCCGGGACAATTCTCTGTCGTAGCAATCTCGAATTTTCAATTCAGCTGTAATTGAGTTGAGAAGAGCAGAAGAAATGGATGTTTCTTGATTGAGTGCGGAGCGTAGAATGCAACCGAGTTTGTAATTTGATATTGACTGTGCGTAGAACGTGGTGTTGATGTTTTTCAATATGTGTATTTTCGTATGTTGTTTAAGTGTCGGATGTGGTTTCGTCTTTCATAAATGTGCAACGAGGCGCTAGATGAAAACGAATAGAAAAAGCAAAGAGCGATGAAATACAAGAGTGGGATGTCTAGATAGAAAGCTGATATGCAATGGCTAAGAAGATATAGGAAAAAATATACCTCGTCTAGAGTTAATTCGATTCTTGAGTCGGAGAGATTTGAGTTGCGAATGGTTTGGTGTTGATAAAATTAATTAATATGTCCTAGACATGGTGTCGATTTCCTGTATGTTTGTTCGCAGCTAGAAAGGAAGTCTCTTATTTATATTCTACATTTCGTCGTTTTATTCGTAACACTCCGTCCTGAAGTTTCTAAGTTTAAGTCTACATTTTCATGCAATTCAAGCCTCTTGAAGGCGAACTTATGTTAAAAATTCAGGATACTATACATGTCTAATACAACTACCGGTACAGTTAAGTGGTTCAACGAATCTAAAGGTTTTGGTTTTATTGAGCAGAAATCTGGGCCGGACGTATTTGCGCATTTCAGCGCAATTGCCAGCGAAGGTTTCAAAACATTGGTTGAAGGTCAGCCCGTTGAGTTTACTGTAACTCAAGGACAAAAGGGCCCTCAGGCAGAGAATATTGTAGCTATCTAATCAGACAGCTTACATTATAGAGGGCAAGCCTTTCGGGGCTTGCCCTTTTTTTTTGTGGTAAAAAGAGTGTTTTGCAAAATACTCATAACAAACGCTTAAATTGTTCTGGGTATCGGTGAACACGAATAGAGTATCCAATCATGTTGGCATTCGTGGTCGAAAGGGAGAGAGCGTTTTTTGTGACTCTATTCATGGGTGTGAGGTCGGATGGTAGGGCGCGCTGTTGTCAAACTGAGATATTGCAATGATATGAGGGAGTAACATCGAGGTCTGAGTGAAAAGAAGCCGAATCACAGATGCAAATATGTCGGTCAGGATGCTCGAAGCCTAGGTTCATTATGCCTATCCTTACCCATTCCTAGGTTAATGATAGGCAGTTACACAGATTTCGTTACAGTCCCAATACTGTATTTCCAATACCATTCATCAGATGAATGTTGATTCAAAAAAAGGTTGTCACGTTTTCAATCCTAGAGCATTTTGAATGCTAATAGTCCGACAAACTATCATCGATAGCACCAAATCAAGATACCTACGTTGATAGTCTGTGCTCTGTATCATTGGATGCATTTTTCTTCGCAATTTTTGCGATTCTTTTTTCTTTCGCTGTTAATAGCGGTTTCTTTTTTGCGTTCTTTTTGCTGTTTCTACCTTTGCTCATGATGATTTCCTCTTGAGGTCATCTCTTGTGCCTAAGGTTAGATTTCGCCAACCCAAGGGCCACGGCTACGCAGAGGCCTCTTATCGAGTCGCGAAGCCGGTGCGCAGCAAAATGAGTATGGTCCTATGAGTGAGCAATAGATAGCGCTAACTAACATTTGAAGCGCTATATGCATATATGGTCTATCAGCTCGATGCCGGAGGTAATCCCGGTTTGGCAGCTTTCTTTGTACACTCTCCATTGCTGGAGAGATAAGAGCATTAGATGCTGGAATAACGATCAGAGCGCATTTATTTCTCAACCGATCAACGATGCCTGGTTTCCTCGAGTGATCCAGTATACGTAGCAGCATATTCAGCTATGCTCAGAGACAGAATTCAGGAAGATAAGAGGCTCTGGGACGAATGCGTACTATCGCCGTACTAATATTTTCGCTGGTCATCAATGCGGTCATGGCGCAACCGTTTCCTTTCCGTTCGGATGACAACAAAGCCCGTGAAATACCACCCATCTCAGCGGATATGCGCGCAAGGATGGGGCCATACACGCCTCGAGCGTTTTACCCCTCGCTTATCAACCTACCAACGCTGTCAGAGAAAGACGAACGAACTGCAATCGATCTGGCAAGCCAGCGTATGCAGCAAGGCCTCGACTTGGTGAATTCTCAGCTAGATATCCTGCACACGGATGTTGACGACTATCAAGGCCGCCTGTATGTCTTAGAGAATGCAGCCAATGACGTACGCGCAGGTGTCGCTCGTTACCAGAGCGGGCTGGCAACACTGCAAGCGATAGAAGCGAATAAAACACCCCAAGACATTGCTCTCAGCTGGTTCAAAAATGAAATGAGCTTAGATAGACCCGTTGTGACTTCTTCCGCGTTTTTCATCGGAGGAATGACACCGTTCCACTTTGTTCTTTGTCTTATCATGAGCGCACTGATCGCGCTCGCAATAGCGTTTTATTATCTGCGCCGAAAACATGCAACAAAACTCATCGAGGCGTTGGATCAACAAACTCTGGATCTTGATCAACACGTTCAGTTGGAGGGCACATGGGCTGGATCACTCGAACTGATTGGCATTTACGATGAAACACCCGTTGTAAAAACGTTTCGCTTTATCGATCCAGCATCCAGCTATATTAGATTTGCTTATCTACCTGGGCAATTTCTTCATCTCACCGCAGTAATTGACGGCAAGCAGGTACAACGCGCATACACACTAGCGTCAGCACCGACACGCCACGGTTATATTGAGCTCACTATAAAAAGGGAAGAAAACGGTCTGTTCTCAAGATTCATGCATGAACAAGTTCGTTGTGGCGATCAATTTCAATCCAGCGCTCCATTCGGGCGTAAGACATTCACCGGCACACAAAACGATGGCATTGTATTGATTGGCGGCGGCGTTGGTATCACGCCATTGATGAGCATCATTCGGATGCTAACAGACATCGCATGGAACAAAGACATCTACTTAATTTATTCCTGTAAAAACAGCGAAGACTTCATTTTCCGACAAGAGTTGGAGTATCTGCGCGAACGCAATCCATACCTCCACCTTACCGTCAGTTTTACACGCCAAAGCACGGCGCTAGAAGGCTATTTATCTGGCCGAATCAATTCAGAAATTCTGAAGAAAGCTGTACCGGATATTAAACATCAGTTCATCCACATGTGCGGATCGATTGGGTTCATCGAAACCTTTCGGCAACTATTGAAAGAACTCGAAGTGAAAGACGGGCATATTCAATACGAAGCTTTCGGTGGTGAAGCTCCAGTCGAGCGGCGCGTTATCGATATTCATCGTCTTGATGCCAAAGCACTGCCAACGGTTACCTTTGCAAAATCTGGCAAAACGGCACCGCTACCGAAGGATTCGACTGTGCTTGAAGTAGCAGAAGCCGTTGGCGTAAATCTCTTGAACGCATGCCGTTCTGGCTACTGTGGCACTTGCGCAGTCAGGCTCATCGAAGGCGACGTGACCATGGAAAACCACGAAGCGCTTTCAAAAGCAGATCGCGATGCCGGCATCATTCTCGGTTGCCAGGCCAAGGCGACTGGCAACATCATTGTGGATGCCTGATTATGCGACATCGTGAAGGACTCATTGTTACTGCATTGATACTACTCCTGCTAATTTTCTGGCTCGGTTTTCTATTTCATAGTTCCGACACCTTTGCAGGGACACTTATCGGCAACGCTTTTGGTATCACCGGCGCTGTGTTGATGCTCGTACCTCTTGGTATATACATGGCCGTGAAACGCCAACCGATATTACGCAAATGGGTGACACGCCGGATATCCCTCGAACAATTGCTTTTAATTCATATCTATACAGCTCTCTCCGGCGCCATCCTGGTCGTGATTCATACCGGCCACAAATTTTACAGTCCTTTAGGTATCACGTTGACCAGCACAGTGTTGGTCGTCTCACTCAGTGGTTATGTCGGACGCTATCTTCTGATGTATCTAAATCAAGGCATCCAAGAAAAACAAAACGAGTTGAGTGAATTAAATCTGCGACTGAAACGGCTATTACAATATCGACGACTCTACCAACGCCCAGGTATCAATAGCCCTATACGCCGATTAAGCCACGTGATCGCTGACATAGAAACCGCAGTCACATTGAATGACAAACTCACCGCGTGGTTCCAGCGGTGGCACAAATTTCACCAAGTGATTGCATCAGCATTGGTATTGATGCTGGGCTTTCATGTCAGTGCAGGCATCTATTATGGCCTCCGTTGGTTAAGCGAGGGTCCTTAACGGTGTATAAGTATCTTCTTGTTATCAGTCTTTTAGCTGGCGTATTAATAACGGCAATGTTATCGGGTGAACTTAGTCCAAACCGGGTGCCGGGTGCTGCCATCGCGGTTAACCCAGGCCCGTTGTTTCATTCACATCAGTTTATGGCTGACAATTGTGAAGCCTGCCACACCCCCGTCTTGGGCGTAGACAACACCAAGTGTATCGAATGCCATGCTAATGATCGGGCATTGCTACAGCGAGAACCTACTGCATTTCATGGCAACATCGGCCATTGTGTTAGCTGCCATAAAGACCATCATGGCGAACGTTTTCTGCCAACCAAGATGAATCACTTCAAGCTTGTTGAAATTGGGTTTCATGTTTCAGATAGCATCCATCAAGATATCTCTTTACAAGCACTGGCGTGCGACGAATGCCATACGAAACAAAGCCCTCATAATGGGCAGTTCGGACGTCATTGCCTTGCCTGTCACAACACTGAACACTGGATGGTCGCCCACTATCGGCATCCGTCGCCTCGATCTCGAGATTGTTCACAGTGTCATACTGCGCCCCCCTGCCATTTCGGTGCACACTTCAGAGTGTGTACGCAAGTCGCAGGAAAGCCCAACGCTAAGGTGGATAGCTGCTACGAATGTCATCAAACAACCGCTTGGAATGACATCAAAGGCTTTGGGTGGTATCGAAGCCATTGATGATGGGCGTGGTCAACTAAAATAACTGCACAGGAGGGCTCAATATCAGATCAAGAATCCAAACCGAGTGACTACTTTGGCATGCAGCGACTCTACTCCCCTGATCGATTCCTTGATCGATTCCTTGATCGTTTTTCTCAATAAACGCATGCTTGTTTGTTAGCCAATTAACCCCATTCAAGCGATATCTTTCCTCTATTAAAAACGGCGATAGTATCTTTTCATCAATGGCAACGTACCCCCGATTGTACAGACACTTTCTATAAAAAATTATCGTGAAAAGGGGCAGTTCACCTAACGGAAAATCAGTATCGTGTGCCTAATTTTTTAACGATCAGGCGTGCGTCAACCTCTTCATTGGCTTGCACGAATTACGCAGTGTTATCGACTTCGTTTAAAATCAAGCCATGTGGGCAGCTTCAAAGCTCGTGTCGCCTATGTGTATGGCCTGCGAGAGTTACTCGCCGGTTTTGTTTGTCGACACAGAAAAAAAGCGTAATACAACATATCCAGCTATCGCGGAGAAAACTGATGCTGAGAAAATTGCGAATTTCACCCCATTGACGAGCTCTGGGCTAAACGCCAAGTTGGCAATAAATAGTGCCATGGTGAATCCAATCCCCGCGAGCATGGCCACGCCAAGAATCATTCGCCAATTTAAACTGGGTGGTAACACAGCAATTCGCAGTTGAACCGCTACCCAACTGAAAAAAACGATACCTAATGGCTTCCCGATCACGAAACCAAGAAATATTGCTATCGTTAGCGGAGAAATAAAGCGTACGCCTGTGAATGAAACCCCTGCATTAGCAATGGCAAACAAGGGCATCACAACAAATGCTACCCACGGATGAAGCAACATTTCTAAACGCTCCACCGGCGACAACGCTTCACGTGCAGCTGCTTCAGCGGTTCTTAGGGCCTTTCGATCCGGCGTATCACCACTCCAATGATCGCCAGGAGCGTAAGCCACGACACAGTCCATAATGGTGTGCAGGCGGTCATCGGTTATCCATTTTTGGGTGGGCGTCATTAGTCCAAGAATGACGCCGGTGACTGTTGGGTGAATCCCCGAAGCATCAATCGCTAACCATATCAGCGCGCCTAACATAAAAAACAAGACAATACTGCGAATGCCGAGAAATGCCATGATTCTAACAACGATGAGTCCGAGTAACGCGAGCCCAATGGCCATCCAATTAATATCACCACTATAGCCAACGGCAACAACAATAATGGCGCCGATATCATCGACCACAGCGAGCGATAACATGAATACTCTCAAGCTCTTAGGAATACGAGTTCCTAAAAGCGCCAGGCAGCCAATCACGAATGCAGTGTCTGTCGCCATAACGGTTCCCCAGCCGCCTTGGCCAGGCTCACCATATTGAAAAAACAAGTACACCAGTGCAGGTACGAGCATTCCACCTAGGGCCGCGGAAATCGATAGCATCGCAAGCCGAGGATTGCGCAATTCGCCCAACACGAGCTCTCGTTTGAGTTCCAGTGCAATTAGAAAGAAAAACAGCGTCATTACCGCATCGTTTATCCATGCATGTAGCGAGCGTTCAAACACGATAGTTCCGATGTTTATTCCCAGCGGCATGCGCCATAAACTATCGAAAGATTCGCGTAACGGGGAATTTGCCAACGATAACGCCAGCATGGTGGATAGCAATAAAACAACGCCTGCAACCGCTTCAATTTTAACAAAACGAGTGATAGGTCGAACGACCCAATCGATATACTCTTTTGGCAACTGGGTTGGATGACCTCGCTTATCTCTTGGCGTCTTATTGTGCATCGTTACCTCTTTGCGATAATCGACGTTTGCATTCGATCGCCACGGCAAGAGTTAAGTCAGTATGTTCATGATTGGCTTCACCTTGAAGCTTGCTATATTCATCTACCCTCTCAATCTTCATCATCACTGCCTGTGTTGAGCGTCTATCTGACGATTTGATAGCCTTTTTCTACAATCCGATTGATCGTTTGAGTGCAATTAAATCGCATACGATGTGCTCTTATCAAAACCACTAGCCTGGCAAACGTAATTACGTTCACTTTTGTGCGCGATCAATAGGTAAGCAATGCCCGGTGATGTTTTTCACTCAAACGGCGAATAAGATAAACCCTGGGGGCGCTTCAATATTCCGGTGCTCGGTACTGTAGGGCTGCGCTGTAAACGCCGTCACATCGGAGGCCGGCCAATGAAGAACTACTGTCAGCGTGCTATATGACCAGCGATAGAGCCCGCTATTCGTATTGAACACGTAAAATCCCCCATCATTGTTAAAAATGAAGCGTAAGCGCCTAACCAGCCACGTCCTTGCAGCTCCTGGGCAGCAGTGCTTCAACATCATTCACAGTTTTGGCATTGGGTAGGTCGGTAAGGATCCGTTTCAAGTAATCATACTCATTCAAATTGTTAGTCTTGGCGGTGTCGATCAAGTTGCACAGGTTTGCACTCATTGTGGCACTTGCCTGACTTTTACTGAACATCCAATTTTCGTCCGATGGCATGGGGACGGATGGCGTGTTCAGCTGTATTGTTATCGATCGATAATGCCTCCCCTCAACATAACTAACTAGTCGATTAGCTTGATTGCTTTTCAAGTTTTACGTGCGGCAGTAGTCATCAAGATATAAAATACATTTCCTCGCGGGTTGAGTCGTTAAATATCTTTTCTAGATTACAGTTCAACTTGTTTACAATTCAATCACATTTTTGTGGAGTAACCCTAGGATTGTTTTTAGTTTTAGGGAATCAGTCTATTTATCTTTATATTAATTTGTCCTTTCTAGGATTTATGCACTGTGTTTAAGGGGGAGTTTCGTTTTATCACTGGTTTGCCTGTCGAGAAACTTGATGCTGAGTATATAGTCAGAATTATTTTGGACGAGAAGTACCTTCCGATGAAAATAACGATAGATTAGTTGGTTTCTTTCACGGAACTAGAAAAATAATATTCTGATGTTTGATCCTGTACGTGGATCAGAGTACCGGCAGTATTGAACCTAGTGCCTATGTTTGTGAATCACATATTCACCTTTAATCGCAGGGCATAGAATCTGTTGAAGACGCGATTGAAGGCCCGTTTGGGTCATCCGGTTTTTCATTGCTGACCCGGACAGAAGCGCCATGCTCGTCGGTCTTTACGTATAAATCACCAAACCTACGATGGCCTTAAATGTAGGGAAATCAATGGGTTTGGACGTTATATTTCATTAGTCCATAGTTTGATGTCTATGGTGCAATGGCCGTGTTACCATGGATAGCTTGTCTCTCCTCCCTTCAGATAAGCGGACATTCTCGTTTGTCGATTTTGTGATTTCAATCCATCTCCTTTGAATTCATTTCATAACTCCGACTATTGGTCCAATTGGGTCTAATCATCATGGATATATTGAATGAACATAGAAATTATCACGTCGAAAAATGCAAAATTGAAGGAAACAGGTTTTGGAACATTACTTGCTTGCGGTGACGTGCAAGCATCCTTAGAGCGAATGGGGCATTCGGCTTTGGTAACAACGTGCGAAACGCTGGAAGATTTAGAAAGCGTCGTTAGGAGGAATCCTGGTCTCGTTGTTTTAGCTGCAAAGTATATGCCCATCGATGGGTATGAGGATGTGTGGTTTTCAGAGTATTTTGAAAAAAATCACATTACATTTTCAGGATCAAATCGAGAGACGCTAGAATATGATTCCGATAAAGTATTCGCTAAGAAGTGTTTAGCCAATCTAGGCATTCGAACCGCAAAGTATTTCACCGCAATACCCGACGAGTATAAGTTCGAAGAAGACTTACCAATTTTGTTTCCGCTATTTTTGAAGCCTGCCGATGCGGCAAATGGGAATGGCATTGATGACAAGTCGTTTGTTAACAATTTTTCTGAGTTTAACGCTAAAATTTTATCTTTGTATAACATCTACAAGCAACCGGTGCTGGTCGAAGAATATTTAAGCGGTAAGGAATTTACGGTTGCAGTCACTGAGAATAGCAGCGGAGAGATGACCATATCTGCAATTGAAATAGTTCCTCCGGAATCTTTAGGTGGGTTAAGGATACTGGGCGCCACTGTAAAAATCAGCGATACAGAAACGCTTCAAAAAATTGGAAGCCATGATGTAAATTCGGTCAAAGAAATGGCAGCGGCGTCTTTTCAGGGGCTAGGCGCGCGTGGCTTTGGTCGGATTGATGTGAAGATGGACGATCAGGGTATTTGTTATTTTATGGAGGCCAATTTGGTTCCGGGTATGAATCTGGGTTCCAGTTATTTTCCGAAGGCATGCGAGATTGCAAATGCGATATCATATGATGATGTCATCAAGCTCATGCTAGAAGAGTGCTTGGAAAGGGTAGGTATGGTAGATAGCATTGAACAACAATCTCTCGTCAGTGGCCTCATGCAGTAGCAGTTTGCTTTATGCCCTGTCGCGTTTGAGAAAAATAGTTAGCAAGCCGTGTTCACTTTAAGAGGGTAAGGCCATAGAAAGCAGGCACTAATCATTATTTAGCGCCTGCAAAAATTAGCGATTAAACAGTTAAGGTTATTTTGCCGATGGCTTTACCTGACGTTAGTAGATCATGTGCCTTGGCGACTTCCCATATTGAGAAATTACTATCGTCGATAATGGGGGTAATTTTACCGGCATCAACAAGCTGCGCAATTTCAGTAAGAATACGACCGTGGGATGTATGATTAATGCCGTGATATAACGGGATAAGCATGAGCACGCTATGAAACGATAAGCTTTTTAGTGCCACTTGTAGCGGGTCGGCAATGGGTAGGGTCGTTGTTACATGGCCGTTGAACCGAGCGGCTTCAAACGATTTTTGTATGTTATCACCGGCAACCGGGTCAAAAATTTTGTCAAACCCAGTACCATTCGTATACGCCTGAACATAGTCTGAAACAGATTCTGTGGTGTAATCAACGAGATTATCCGCGCCGACTGTTTCAGCGAGTGCTTTATTTGCTGGTGCATGGGTTGAGGTGACATTTGCCCCAAGTACTTTTGCTAATTGAACAGCGATGTGCCCAACGCCACCCGTAGCGCCGTGAATTAGCACATTATCACCTGCCCCAACATTCATTTTATCAACCAGCGCTTCATATGCGGTGATTGCTACTAACGGTAATGCTGATGCCTGTTTCATTGTGAGGGTTTTGGGTTTTTTAGCCATTAACCGTGTGTCAACCAGCATAAACTCGGCTAGAGCGCCATCGACACCATTCACCCCGCCTGCCATGCCGTAAACTTCATCGCCAACGTTAAAATCAGTAACCTCGGCGCCCACTTCAGTAACAATACCAGCAACATCGCCGTGCAGTACTTCGGGTAAATTTTGTGACCAAGGCAGCTCGGTTGAGCGAAGCATGGTATCGATCGGGTTAACGCTCGTTGCCTTTACTTCAACCACCATATGGCCTCGTTTGGCGACGGGTTTTGCTCTCTCTGATAATTGAAAAACGTCAGTGCTGCCAATTTCTTTAATGATCATCGCTTTCATCGTACTTACTCTCTATTCGCCGGTTGATTGATTCGTTCGTGTTAGTGGGGCTATTTTGACGCATGCCTATTGCGCAACCAACTACCCGTTTGGCAATTCACTTTTGTCTTTTAGGCAATGCGGGACTAAAATGTTAACGGTNTTCGTTCGGATNNTTACAAGGTTGCATACGAGGAATTATGAGTTCACTAAATCGGCTACTGTACTTCAATTGCGTGGTAGAGACGGGTAGCATTTCTGAGGCCAGTAGAATATTTGATGTGCAGCCGTCGTCTATCTCTAGGCAGCTAGCGGCCCTTGAGCAAGAATTGGGTGTGCGCCTTTTAAATAAAACGACCAGAAACACCGGGTTAACCGAAGCTGGGTACAAATACTATGAGTATTCTCAGCGTATCGTATCTGAGTTTGATGCGGCAAAAAGAGCGGTTAATGACTTACAGGAAAAGCCAAACGGTAAGTTGAAAATAAGCATGACCGTAGGGTTTGGTGAATGTGTTGTACTGCCTCTTGTGTCTCAATTTATGTCACTGTATCCCGATATTGATGTAGAAATTGAGCTGACCGAACGCGTTGTCGATCTTATTGAAGAGAATATTGATGTAGCCATTCGTAGCGGCCGGCTACCTGATTCAACGATGATTGCAAAACGGTTGGCGTCTAATAACTTTATATTGTGTGCAAGCCCACGATATTTGGCCGTAAAAGGTACACCTTGTGCTCCGGAAGATTTAAACGACCATCAGTGTATTCAATACAGCTATACCGGTTGGAAAGATTGGTTTTTAATGTCTGAGGAAAGAACAAAACTTATCATTAAAAAAGCTATATCAGTCAACACGGTAAACGGCCAGAAACAGCTGGTGCTAAATGATACCGGTTTTGCACTGATGCCTTTTTGGGCTGTTAAGAATGAACTGGCTGATGGTTCGATAGTTCGTGTAATGCCTGAGCATATTTTTAGCCCCTATGAAGCGCTTAGTGCTACCTACGCTATTTATTTGAAGCGAGATTTAATGTCACCAAAGACTCGCGTTTTCTTGGATTTTCTCGGTGAGAATATTGTCGATCTTGATATCTAGCGCTGTATCGTACGGATGCTATTTATAACCTTATCAAGATCAGGTAGTGCATTTTTAATCAGCTATATTTTGGTTGATGTAAAAACGAATGTTGCTTTAAATAGTTGAATAGACCGTAACCACTCTAGCGATTTAACGCGATAACTATGCAGGCCTTTGGGGTTGTGCAGCAACCAGCCAACGAGTTTCTCCACCCAATAGCAGGTCATAAAAAAACAGGTGGCTGCACTTACAGCGAAGTACCTGAATGTGGTGTTCTATGAGTGAAAAAAAGGGCGTTTTTATTGGCAAAATTAATTGAAATACTTTGGGAGCTGACTGAAGGACGAGGGAGGCGGGGCTTTTTTCTCGGCGTTGGGATTTTACTTGGATTCTATTTGTTCATGAATCTGTCGGGTTGATAGACGTTAATTGCGTTGCTGCATTTTTACATGCGATTTGCGGCACCCATAATTTTTGTATGAAATCAGGATTGATGGGGGGTATTTAGCGTGTCAAAAATTGGGTATCAAGCACTAACTAGCATGCATTCAATGGTAGTGAGAAGAAACTATGTTTGAACTAAAAACGATCGGTCTATTTTTTGTAACAGCCATTGCTGAAATCTTAGGCTGCTATCTCCCGTACTTATGGCTTAAGCAAGAAAAGAGTGTGTTTCTGCTTGTTCCTGCAGCAGTTAGCTTGGCTGCTTTTGCGTGGCTGCTAACGCTGCATCCATCGGCAGCAGGTCGGATTTATGCAGCGTATGGTGGCGTTTACATAGGGGTTGCTATTTTATGGCTGTGGGTCGTTGAGGGTATCACGCCTACGGTGTGGGATTTTGTTGGCTCCGCAGTCGCAATTATCGGCATGGCGATTATTATGTTCGCGCCGAGAGGTGCATAGTAGTACAAACTATGGCTATCGGACGTTCCTCTTCTAACGCGGGCTTTTACGCTGTTCGCTGTGCACGTTTTAAATCGATAGTGCAGTGATACTATTCTTGGCGTTGGGCGTTGGGCGTTGGGCGTTGGGCAGGCAGCGCGACGAACCGAAGCGTTATTCTCTCTCCCGAAAATCAATAGTTCATGAGCGACTTTTTTCTTACTCATACAGGATGGCTATTGAATGCACTCAGGTAACCAAGTGAGATTTATTTATAACAATGGCGACGTTGTGGCCGCTAGCATGTGATGATTATATCGTGAAGCTCCCTGACTTAGGCGATTTAATCGGGTTCATGATTGGCAACTCAAACCCGATCTGCGGAAACCCTCATAACAGTGTGAAGTTGCCAACAGAAGCGAACGGTAGCCTCCGCCTTAGCGACCCGATGAAGATGAAAAGTCTATGCGGTGTTTGAAAATGGATATCTTCCGTGTATGTCGGCTACGGATGACTTCTCTTTTGGTTGTTACGACGGCGTTATTGTCGAGAATAAAGACTCCGCGTTTTGCCTGCCTATCCGATGGTCCCAGATGCATGGACTTTAGCCATTTTTTGGGTTTTTCCGTTGGTGTTGGGTAGATGCCCATTGGTCATGATGAGGCCATTGCTGGGCAGGTACTCAGAATCATCTTTTATCAACGTATTCTGATGCCGGTATCTATGGCGAATGTAAACGATTCTGACATCTTAATATCGATGCTCTTTCATACGAACGGCTGTCTCTACTGTACGAAGTGCATACACTCATGTTCTTGTAAGAATGTATTTAACGTAGTTCACAAAAAATAACATTCAGTAAAAATCGCGCTACTTTTGTAAAAAATATGAGGAGTAGTTTTGTTTATTTGAGAACTTATTTTAAAGGCGCAAAACACAGTCACAGTTTGTGAATGTTACGTGAACTTAATAGGATGAATTTCCCTCCCAAAGCCATAGATCGTAATAACTCCCCAGTGCTAAACGACAAGCGCGCCGATCTAGTATGCAAGGTAAGTGTGCTTTGGCTATGAAAAGATCATAAGAGAAATGATTTTTGGTAAACGCCGATCACTGATATGCCATGTTGACTAATTCTATATTTAAGCGGTGTAACCATGAAAGAAAATGCTCACCAAAAAATTTGGTTCATGAGATTTTTAATGCTTCACGTATATGATCGAATGTGTCCAAACAAAATGCGAACGGTGGAATACGCCGTTTATGCGGTGCTCGCCTTAATAATCTCGCTGATTAGTACTCAGGTTTTTGCGCATGGCTATAACCTTTCGCCGACACCGGCGCGTCAAATCATGTGTAAAAACCAAGGCAGTAACAACCAAACCTGCCAAACAGCGATTGCCATAAACCCAGGTGCTATTTATTGCCCACATTGTATTAATGGCAGCATACGGTTTACTTCGAGTAACTATGATCCCACAAACGAATACTTGCCCCTTAACACGGAGCAGGAGCTGCAGTTGGTAAAAGATAGTATCGTCGATGGATCGCTCTGCAGCGGCGGCGGCGGCGGTGAAGGTGGGCGAGGCAAACTCTGGGATATTGTGCCTGCGCCCGGCCAAGATTGGCTCTACACGGACGTTACTCCAGGCACCACCATGCGGCTCGATTACAGCGCCAACGTTCCGCATAACCCGAGTTTCTGGCAGATTTTTGTTTCTAAGCCTGGTTATGACCCGCGTACTGCTAAATTAACGTGGAATGATCTGGAGCTGGTGAAACAGATTGGCAACATTTCTACGGAAGGCGGCGTTTATCCGCTCAGAGATATCAAGTTGCCGTCTAACCGCAGCGGCCGTGCGATTCTCTACACTCGTTGGCAGCGTTATGATGCCGCGGGTGAGGGCTTCTATAATTGTTCCGACATCAATTTTGTCGGTGGTGACCCCGATCCCGATCCCGATCCAGATCCTACAGAGCCACCAGCAGATTGGCCTGTCGCGGAAATTGGCAAATTTGTTAATGTGGAATTAGTTGCAGAGGCCGGTGATACCGTTGTGTTTGAACTGCGTAACAGCAGCGGTGCGATTGTTAACGAGACTGAGTTGCTGGTACAGCCGGATATTACTGAAACGGCCAAATGGGCGGAACAACTCGCAATCATCATCAATGCCAACAACATGCCGGATGTATTGACGATTGGTCAGTGGCATGCCGAAATGAATCATATTATGTACATGCCGGGTGACCCTTGGAATAACCTAGTTTGGGCGCCAAAGGATGATACGTATGCCGCACGGGTTTATGTCGAAAAAGGCGATGACCCAGATCCTACGCCGGGCAACCCTGTGGCGATCGGTCAGTTTGTGAAAGAGTCAGATGACGGAAAAGCAAAACCGGGCGATACGGTTGTGCTGAAAGTTACTGATGAAAATCGCGTTCCGGTCGTTAACAAAACGCTCAGTATTGTTGAAGGCAATACCGATATCCGCACATGGGCTCAACAGCTGGCGAGCATGGTTAACATGACGCCTGATACCACCATTTTTGTGGGCACACAAACGGCTGACGATACCATTGAGTTCGACCCCACTAACGTGTTTAGCAATCAGGTGTGGGCTCCAAATGTGAGTTATGGATTCACCTTGGTGGTGTCTAACAATGACCCCGTTGACCCACCTCCAGGTGAAGAACTACCGCCTTTGTATGACTACGATTACCCAGACAGTATGTCGACGTATCGGGGGGGTATGCGCGTGAGAGCTGAAGACGGTCTCATTTATGAGTGCCGTGGTTGGCCAACCGAAGGCTGGTGTACTCAAGCGGCATACAGCCCTACCGGGACTTATTCTGATCAAGCGTGGTTCCCTGTTAATCCGGCTGATGATCCGACGGAGATTCCTGGTGGAACCCCTGAGTTCGATCACATCTGGCAAGGAGTTGGTGGTGATGCTCGGTATGCAAGCGGTGTAAGAGTTTTCCAAAGCCGCGGTACGCCAGGAGCACAAGGTGTCTATGAGTGTCTTGGGTACCCTAACTCAGGTTGGTGTCAGCAGCGTGCTTATGCACCGGCAGTGAGTGGTGCTTGGGGCCAAGCGTGGAGAAAAGTCGGCCCGAATGAGGGTGTTCCTCCTGAGGATCTGCCTGACTATCAATACACCTATCCAGAAAACCGTGAGAATTATGCTTCTGGCGTGAGAGTGTATCAACCACGCGGTGACTCTGGTGTGTATCAATGCAAACCGTTTCCATTCGGTGGTTGGTGTGTGCAAGATGCGTATGCGCCGGGTGTGAGTCAGTTCTGGCAGCAAGCCTGGGACAAAGTACCAGCCCCTGCTAACCCAGGTAATGGCCGTGGAGAAAATCCTGGTGATAATCCTGGAGGTATTCCAGGCGATAACCCTAGCGACAACCCCGGAAGCGACCCAGGTGATGAACCTGTGTTACCGCCTTCGTTGAGCGCGCTTGGCAGTGGATCAATCGACATCTGGGTGTTGATGTCACTGATGTCCCTCGGGTATGTCGTAAGACGTAAGTAACCGGTTCGGCTTTCTGAAAAGGGTGAAGTACGATGAGTACTTCGCCCTTTGTTGGTCGTGGATCGCCGATATTTTTTATCGTGCGATCAGGCGCAGCCATAATCACAATTGAACAGGTAGCGTTAAGCCCGTTTTGTGCGGGCTTTTTCAGTTTTTAACCTGTGCCGCTTTGCGCTGGCCATCGGTAAGATACGATCTTGATGTGACGTCGGGTGCGCTTTAATTCTATGGAGTGCCCCAGATTTCGTTGCTGATTTCCAAGTTTCCATGCTGACTACGTTCTATGGTTACTGTTCGTCAATCCCGTTATCTAAAGCCTCGTTGCTTCAATACTTCGTTAGTTGAATCGAGGCTCTGATGTTTCCCTACTTTCATGCTGAAATTCAGTATGCGAGCCATCTGTCGGCTATTGCTTCAACTCATGAGTGATTAATAATTGAACGTTCAATGGATGTCGCTTTTATTCTGTCTATAATCCAGAGCTAACCAATAAGGTATTCTGCTAGACGTCATCTATGAGGGAGTAATGATGAAGAAGCTATTTTTTGCGCTCACGTTAGGTTTGTTTTTTCAGTCGGCATCGGTTTTGGCTGACGATTATCTGATGTGGCAATTACCGTCGACGAAAATATCGTTGCCAGTATATGTCTATGAGGGCGGCAAACAGGTCGCGTTTATCCCTAGTGATTCGTTACAGTATTTTGCAGGGAAGTACAAAGCTGGGTCTACTAATGCGACGTACGATTTGTATTATCAAACAGGCGAACACTGGCATGGGTGCACGTTGGTGTTGAAAAATGGCAGTGTGGATAATACCAAAGGCATTACAACCTGCACTGGCGCTGTGATTAATCCGCCTGGCGCTAAGTCTAATGTTTATACAACGGGATTCGGTGCCTATGCCTGGTCATCGGTTGAGGCTCCCAGTAATCCACTAGCGACGGATTACACGAATCGTAAAGTGAAGTTAGTGAACAATACGACCTATCCAATGATTCAAGTGGGGGAATCTTGTTCAGTCAAAGTGGGTAGCAATAAGGCACCATCGTGCCAAACAAATCCTATTATTGCGACGATTGCGAATACGCCCAAACACAATATGCACGTTATCACTGTTGATAAAGACGGCTTGAATTCATCAGCGTTTTATCTAAGTGCCTACTGCACCGCAAATAACGTAAAAAAATGCGGCACCCCGCCGACGAAAAAGCAATGCGAAAAAGGAACTCAGCCGAAGGCGTGGGTTTGCACCGGTGGATATTTCGCTGGGCAAACACCTTATGCCAGCAAAATTGAACCAACGATTTTGACGGTAACCAACGGTGTACCGGATGGTGCGAGTAACATCGATATCTCCGCGGTAGATGGTTATAACACTACGGTTAAGTTATACCCGGAGACTGGTGAATACTGTACTTATACTGTGCCGCCAGAGAATTCGAATGTGTTGGGTGCAGGCTATTATGATGCAACAACACCGTTGGCCGAGATTAATCCGGTCAAGGGGCTTGAGGCGTTGTGTGATAGCAGTTCGCAATTACCGGCAAATTATTCAGGTACGGCTCCGCAGTGGAAACTCACCAAAATGGATTCCGCCCAAAAATTTGAAGGGTGTATGAGCCCTTGTGCCTATGCATCGAAGCATTTGCCAGCGGAAAAAGATCGTTTTTGTTGCAAAGGCAGCTTTGATACCCCGGCAGCTTGTGATGTTGAAGCAGGNGATATTGGCGCTAACACGGCAACCTACAACACGAATGTGGTGGGTACCTTTACGAATGTTTATGGCTTTGCCTATGGTGATGCCGGCAGTGATTACGCTTGCCCACCGGAGACAAATTTCATCGTTGAGTTTGTTGCGCCATAAGTTCGTGGGGTTTGCACTTGTTGTTTACATCGTGAAAGCGACTAGTAAAACCAAATTTCTCTGAGAGGAATCGGGTGGGTATTGCATCGGTGGAATACAATACCTACCCAGCTTTTGTGCTAATAGCAGAAAGGTGTATCAGCACATATGTCTATCGTTATTGCCCATCAATACCGTCGCAATTTTCGTCTATATCATTAACGCTATCGTCAGTCGCATCGGGGTTGATGAGTGGATTGGTGTCGTCACAATCGTCATTATTGTTAACGAGCGGAAAAGGCCAATCCGTGTCGTTTAGCTCAATACTTGGGTCGCCAAACCCGTCTGAATCATTGTCTATGTACCATTTATTATCGATGTTACCGTCGCAATTATCATCAATATCATTGGTGGTAATTTCAACTGCAGCGGGAGAAATCAATGCGTCGGTGTCATTGCAGTCGCTATTTGAAGTAACATAGCCGTCTGGTTTCGAGGCTGCGTTGATTGATTGATCTGTGGCGCCATAGCCATCATCGTCGCTATCGCGGTACCAGATGCCATCGTCACTTTGTCGAATGCAATAGAGCAAGTATGCGTTACCGCAATTGTGGTTTGGTGCTGCTCCCCAATTGGTCCATTTTTTATCGCCTTGGTTATCGAGCCCCGCAGTAAATTGAAGCGCCGCATCGGTGCTGGTCCAATCGTTACAGTTTGTTGCCAGATACGTGCCGTCGTAGTCTGTGCCTGTCATCACATGTAGATCGGCCGCTCCGGTGCCACGTTCATTAAAGGCAATTGCATCGATCAATGTTCCATCGGTTAAATCGATCCAGTTATTCGCAATAATGACTTTATCAGAACGAACGTACGGGTTGGCGGAAGGCACTAGCCTATCGGCGGCTGATTCTGTGCTATTCGATATCCAGGCTTTATAGGTACCGGCTGGTACAATGGATTCTGTTGAATCTGCGTGTTGCTGGCAGATAATATCGGCGTTCTCCAAAGCACCAAAATCAGTTGAATGGATCGTTGATGTTGAAAATATGTAGTTAAATCCGTTGTCGATTGTGCCGTCGCAATCTTGGTCAACATTGTTGGCGGTTTCCGTGATTCCTGGGTTTATTTGTGCGTTGTCGTCGTTGCAGTCGCCCTTATTGGCGACATAACCATCAGGCTGTGTTTTTTGTTGAAGGCTGTCGTTCGAGTTGCCAAACATATCGGCATCGGCATCACGATACCAGTACGGATCAGGCTTTGTAGGTACAGGTGTTTCAGGTAAACATGCGGCTAACATCAGGCCGGATGCCAGCGGAATAAGCACTTTTTTCATCAGGAGATCCTTTTGGATTCTTGGTGTGTCGATAGATTGATAGTGGTTGCGTTACTTCATTGAGGGAGTTCGGGCATATCCTGTGCGCGGGTATTGATCGCTAAGGCGACGACTAGCTCACAGCTCATGGATGTTCGCCTGAAGTAATGGCAGCGACGAAGATAGAGGATATCGCTATCAAAGAACGTGCAATTTGTCTCGAATATCGCTCATTTTGTCCGGCTGATTTTTTGGCTGAGGGAAGTCGTCAGGTTTCGTGAATCGTATCAAGAAGACGACGTTATCGAATACGAGGTCATTGAGTGTTCGGGGCTATATTTATGGATACGTTCGCAGCGACTTTATCAAATACGTTAGTCACCACGTCGATATGGTTAGCGGCTGAAAATGTTCGTCATCCATTGATGATGGAGCATCTCACCACTTGCCAGTGTGGGGGTTTGCGATACGTTACTTTTATCTGCGTAGTAGAATTGGTAAGCACGGCGGCCGAGCTGGCGAACGTCTGTGGGGGTCATCCCGAATATCGATTTAAAGTTACGGCGGAAGCTGGATTCAGACCCAAAGCCGAGTTGCTCTGAAAGCTGCAATATACTAGTGCGTGAATGTCCGCTGGCTAACAAACGAAACGCGTAACGCATTCGTCGCTGATTGATAAAGTTTTTTAAACTGCCTAGAGGCTCAGTGAGTCGGTAGAGTTTCGAGCGTGATAAACCTAGTTGTTTGGCGATAAACGTTGCATTCAGTTGTGGGTCAAAGAGGTTGTGATCGATCAGTTGCCGAATCTCAAGCAGGTAGTTTCGGTCGATCATGGTTTCTGCTCGGTCGAGATTATCCGGTGTTGCTTCTAGTGCGGCAGTAAGCAGGGCTACTGTTGGTTCTAACAGACTTTTGCTGTCCTGAATTGTCATGTGCGCAGCTTCTTCGTGCAACGATTGGATATGCCGCGAAACAAAACGCGTCAGAGGGTGTTGGCGATGAAGTATGCTCAAATGTGCGTTTTCGATATCCGGTAATCGATCATTCAAAATCGCACGTGGAAGAAACAACACCTGTGTATTCAATCGCGAGCAATCGGCGAATGCCGGCTTAGAAAAGTCGACTGCTAGGATGTCTCCTGAATCTACACTCGATTCTACGTTACCTAACGTGGATCCGAATCCCCATGTCGCCTGGTCGACGCTCATAAATGCAAAAGCGTCGTCTCCTCCGCTTAGGATTTTTTCGAAATTTCGGTAAATGCGCTGCGGGCCCGAGCGTACATCAAGCGTCATAAACCCGTCGAACATATAGGAGTTCATGTGTCCATCGATGGGTTGTTGTTTGTAATTGAGAGAGGAAGGGGGCTCCGGTGTTCGAATATAGCTGGCTGTTTGTGTGTCTGTGGGGGCGACGTTACAAAATGCAGACATCGCCTCGTGCCAGCAATCAAATGCATGATGATTCGATAACGTTTCGCGAGCTCGTAAAGCATCCATCGAAAACTGTGAACATGGAATCTTTGACATGTTTGGTGGTGTGCTAGTTAGGATCGGTTGTCTTCTCGAGATCATTGATCTCAGTGGTTGAAACGTATAGCTGGTATTGCCGAAAACCGCGGCTACAGGTTCAGCGTTAGTTTACAGGCAGCCTATGTCTAATCAACGATATTGATCAATGTCTTACTGTTTTTGGTGGGGGATCTTAGACAGGACACGATTTTTTACTGTGGCTTTTTACTGGTGCAGTTGAGTTGTATGGGCGCTTTGGCAAACAGGATTTCAAAACAGCTGTTGTGCTATATGCTTAAACAGTGATTAACAGTTGGTAAATAGAATTCCTAAACGCAGGAGATACCATGAATACTCGCGCTAAACGATGGACGACGTCGCTACTGTTATTGTGGATGATTAATCAGGTGCATTCTCAAACCATTCATGATGGTTATTTGGATGTGGGTGTGCAGGTTGATTCGAGTTGCGCTGTGACACATTTTTTTCTCGATATCGGCAAGAAAGAAAATCTCCAGGTTCGGTGGTACCCTGGCCCGCTTGATAAGGCTGCCGCAGAGCTTGAGCAGCGGGTGTTTGACGTTTCTGCACACGGTATCTCCAATATCAACGCCGCTGCGCCGACCTTGGCGCTGGCATCAGAGCCTTACCTCTCCGTGAAACGGGGTTTTACGGTATTGCAAGAAGGTGAGTTTGCCAGCCTGAAAAGTCTCCCCGCAGGCGCCAAGGTGGGAGTCATGGATAACAGTACTGCCCTGCAAGATATTAAGTTGAATTACCCATCGGGCTATTTTGATCTGACAATCATTCCGATGCTGGAGGGATCGCCCAGAGCCATGCTACGCGCAGGTAAAATTGACGCAATTGCAGAAGGCTACACGGGTTTTTGGTTTAATCCCGATGACGCTAAAGACTTGGTGATGATTGACGTTCATCCTCTCTATGAAAATGATCCGGATGCGGAGGGATTAGTATTTTGGGTACAACAGGAAGACACCGCGCTGTTGAATATGATCAATGAGCATTTGGAAGACGTGAATACGAATATCTACTTCTACTATCAAACTAATAAGGCATGCGACACGCATTATGCTTTTCCGCCAAGAGGGTGATCACATCTATCACCGCTTTGGGCCGGGGCGAGTGACGTACTGCGGGAGCTTTGTCGATGCTGGCCTACGATGTAATACTCTCCAGAGCCAAACAAAAGAAATCAAGGGAGTCATCAATCATCGTGTGATCGAGTGTTGATGAACCGTCATTGCAGCGCATGGCGAGCGCGAAGCCATGCAGATAATCGACCAAAAGATCTTGAGCATGCTGTTGCATTTTTGTATCCATATGCAGCGGCGCTATGACCACACAGAGTCGTTCTGCAAAAATTGAGGAGGGGCTTTTAGCGCCCATTTTCAAGAAAATCTCCAACAATCCTGGGTAACGCTCAAGTAACAGCAGGTAGCTGCGACATAGGGCATTCAGTTCCGGCCGCCAGTTGTCGTTTACCTCGGGATTGTAAATATCTTTCATCAATTGCGTGGTCAATGATTCAAGCAGGGCATTCTTGTTGCTGAAATAGTGATAAATCGCCATCGAATCGATCTGTAAGCTGATTGCCAATTTTCGGATGCTCGGAACCTTTCCCTCTTCGTGCATCAAGGTTTTGGCCTTATCGATGATAATTTGTGCATTCAGTTGGCCGGCCGAATTTTTGGGGCGACCCCGTTTCTTTTCATTGACAGACATTCCGATACCTCATTAAACTATGATTTAATTCTACGGTGTAGAATAAATTGGTTCAAGCTGAACGCATTTTTGTTGGTGGGTCAGGCCACTGTAGATGTTTTCAGGTATACAAATACGTGGGGGTAAACCATGAAATTTTCTGTATTCATTGCAACCAGCGTCGATGGCTTTATTGCAAAACCGGACGGTGACGTTGCGTGGTTGCATACTGCTGGAAACGCAGAGGCGGATATGGCAAATAACGCTGATATGGGAATGGCGCATTATTTGGCAACCGTCGATTGTCTGATTATGGGGCGGAAGTGTATGGAGGTGATCTCAAATATGAATCTGACTCCCGAGCAATGGCCCTATGGTGATATTCGCATCATTGTATTAAGCCAAACCTTGACGCAGGCCCCTGATAACATGAAAGGCAAGGTAGAGATGTTTGGGGGCGATTTGTTTGAATTAGTATCGAATTTAAAAGCGTCCGGACACCAGCACGCATACGTTGATGGCGGGGCGACAATTCAGTCGTTTATCAACCTACGATTGATCAGCGAAATGACCATCACGCGTGCACCTGTGCTTTTGGGTGAGGGTATTCCGCTGTTCGGAAAAACTGATGACGATATCAAGCTTGAACACGCATGCGCAGTGGCGTATCCCAATGATTTTATTCAAGAGAAGTATCTGGTTCACTACCCGTAGACCATCGATAGTGATTCTGGCCGGTCGAGTTTGCAGATACTTGAGCGTACGTTATTCGGGCGTTAGTTCTCGCATCAAAAACTAATGTCCAGTGTCACGTCGATGACTAAAGGGTCTCGACTGTAGGTTACTCGATCTTTTATCGTACGCGGTTTTATAATCCGGTTGTTCTGCGCAGCCTCACCTGTTTCGCTTGAGTTAAAGCGGCCTCCGTATGCAGATTGTGGCGTGATCGACATATTTTTGGAGAGTACGAATTCCTGTTCAGGATTTGCGTCATTGGTGGTTTTGGTTCTATCGGAGAACCCCTCTGAATAGGCGAGGCGCAGATTCTCATCAGACTCACTTGCTGCCAAGGTGGAGACACTATCAAGTGTGTGGCTTCCAATGTGGCGTATCTTGTCGGCGCCAGACTGAATGGATTCATTGAAGTCGTGTTGAATATGCCGCTGGTCTATACACGATACGATAAATGCTGCGTTACTATAGACTTGCTGATGATTGAGGTTAGTGAATGTATTAACTGTGATTGATTGATCAAATCTTATCTGTGAAAAGTCCGTCGTGTTGGATATTTTGAAGCCTTTACCGTCGATTTCGTATTCGAGATCGTAGGTATTATCGCGGTTTTCATTGGTCTCGTGTCGTGTTCCGGCGTCTCGGTACTCAATGCTGCCATTGGGCAATAGTGTGTAATATTCATGTTCTTCTGCATTGTCTACTGGGGCGCTATAGGTGTTTTCACCCGATTGCGTGTAGTAGTCTTCTTGATTGCAGTGTTCGATTTTGATGGTGTTGCCGGTATCGCTGAGAGTGACTAATATCGTGCGAAACCCTTCGATTGCTGTCTTGATCTCTGCGGCGTTTTCACCATTGCGTTCAAGCTCCATACCATAGCCGGATTCAGCTAATAGCCATATACCTTCGACAGAACCGTTTGATTCTACACGCATGGATTCATACGCTGCGAGCCGTTGCGGTTTGTCACTATCGTTATTCGAAGAAGAGCAGCTAGCCAATGCTACGGCCGTGAGTATAAAGGTAGTAATTCGAGGCAGCATAGAAATCTCGTTAGTAAAATTGATGGTATCTTGATGACCAAACGCGATCTTCAACACATTAGCGTGAGGGATATCGATAAGCAGGTATAGCGCACAGAACTATGGAGTCTATCAGCCAGTGCGACAGTCGACATTCATGCGATGTCGGATAGGTTGTCCATAATTCTCCGACAGTGAGTCGCGTAACGTCATTTTTTATATCCCTGAATTGTTGTGATCGTGTGCGCAGAGCTAGTAGCATTTAGAATGTTGAGCGTACTGAGCGTTTATAAATAAATGGCCTTGAGGGTCTATGTAGTTGTCGAAGGCTCGGTCGGTGAGTTTATCGGGTGAATCTGAGACAGATACGTTTTTACGAGTGCAGGGAATATGTTTTTACTCGATCAGTTATGGGGGATTTCGCCACTGATGGCGAGATAGTAAATTCTACCGTTTATGACAAGGTGCGAATAATTCAGCATCAGGGATCTACAATGTTTAGTCGCTTTTTAATGATTTCAAGAGCTTCTGGCGGAGTGCTTCTGGTTGATGCCTCAGCTCTTCAATAAAGTCTGAGGGGACCTCTGTTTTATCGTCATATTTTTCAGCCCAATCGATCATTGCCAGCATCATAGGCATAAGCGCTATACCTTTTTCCGTCAGTGCATAAACGTACTTCGACCGCTTTATCGTATCTTGGCGTTTGGTAACAAGCCCGTTTTCTTCTAAATCAGCCAGACGGCTGGCAAGAATATTGGTCGAGATGCCTTCTCCAGATTCTAAAAACTCATTGTAATACTTGCGGCCTTTGAACATCAGGTCGCGAATAATCAAAAAGCTCCACTTGTCGCCAAATTGACTCATGCCAAATCGGACGGGGCAGCCAGACCATTCTTTCGTTTTTTTATCAACCATGAGCGAATAATAACGCTGGAAAATATTACTTGCAAAAGAAAAGTGAAATACATAAGGTTAAAAACACTTGTAAAAAGCAAGTTAAATTACTCAAAGGGATAATTATGAAGTTATATACAATTGTTGGTTCACCTAACTCACGCAAGGTGCTTGCCGTTATTGATCATATTGGTCTTGATGTTGAGGTAGAGTATCTCGACCTTGCTGCCGGTGATACGCAGCAACCTGGGTATATGGCGTTAAATCCAAATGCGATGGTGCCAACCTTGGTTGATGGCGATTTAACGTTGTGGGAGTCGAACGCGATTATTCAGTATATTGCCGATAAGGCCGGTGCTGATGAGTTGTATCCAAAAGATTTGGCACAACGTGCTGACATTGCACGATGGCAGTGTTGGTAGCTGGCACACTTTAATCAGGCATTTGGTACATTGGCATTTGAAGCAGTGGCAAAACCCAATTTCCTCGGTGTGCCAGGGGATCAAGGCATTATCGATAACATGACGCAGAAATTAGAACGGTTTGCCGCTGTTTTGGACGTTCACATGCAAGATCGATTATACGTTGTTGGTGATTCCATTACTTTGGCCGATTATTCGATGATCCATGTCGAGTTCTTTAAAGAAATGATTCCATTCGATTGGGCTCCTTACCCGAATCTGAATGCGTATTTTGAACGCTTGCGTACGTCGACGCACTGGCTTTCCACGGAACCGGCTAGCCCGGATCTTATTGGTAAAAAACCTGAGATATTCACCTAGGCTCTCGATAGAAACCTGAAAATCAGGAGGCTAACGTGTGGTTTAAAATGCGAGTAACGGCTTCAACTTAAGCCCGAAAGTTATATGAAGCCACCTGAACACAGTATTTCTTCGATGTTAATTTTTGTAAAAGCGGAGAATCTTCCAAGACATTTAGTCCTGCTCTTTCTATATTTCTGTCCATCAAATAACTATAGGAGCATGTCATGTGGCGTGTGTCATGAGTGTAAAAAGAGTTGAAGCACAGCATTGGGACGAGTGAGCAATGCATGCAGCACAATGTGCTGCATGCATTGATTTAAAGCGATTACGCAAATATTTCCTTGGTTGCATGGCCTGTTGCTGCAGTATCGATGCAGTACAAAGTTGAAACACCTTGAGTCAGCGCAGCTTGAGCAGTTACCGTCGCATTTTGCTGAACAGTGGTCGCATTGTGTGCTGCGTTAGACAAAGCTTGGCTGGTTGCAATCATGAAGTTGCCAGTAGCAACTGCTGGTGCATCACCGAGAACTTTGGTGTTAACTTGAGAAACTGAATCCGTGATTTGGCTGTTTACCGCTGTTGGAAATGCCATAGTATTAATCCTTTCTTAAGGTTAGGTTCAAAAAGGCACTGCTACCAGTGCCTTCGATTGTATACAGATTCTAACGATATCAATGAATCGAGAGATTCAGAATAAATACGAAGCGCATTTTGGCTGAAAAAAATAGTTCAACTGGCTTATATATGCGACATATCACTGTTTTTAACACTGCCAAACTTTGCTTAAATTTTTATTCAGAAGTTACTCAGCCGAGTATTTTCTTCGTTGCTGAACCTGTAGACGCTGTGTCGAGCGAATAAAGCAAGGATACGCCCATTGTGGTCGCAGCCTGTGCGGTCACAGCGGCTTGCTGTTGTGCACTGGTAGCGTTGTGTGCTGCGTTGCTTAGTGCCTGCGAGGTCGCCTGGAACAGGTTGCCCATCGACATTGCTGGTGCATCGCCTAGCACTTTGACGTTTGCTTGTGTTAAACGCTGAATTCAATATATGAGATGCAGTGCTATAGAAATTGGATTAATCTCGGATTTTGCACCGTTAATATTAGAACTATTTACAGTTTATTTTATGGGAGCCTCTAAAAACGTAGGCGGCGCAGCGCTGGCGAGGCAAAATTCGATGAAAAACGGGAGTTTATGTGCAATAAATGACCAATTCGATTTGAATTTTAACGACGCCAGCGCAAGCAAGATAGTTTTTAGAGGTTCCCTTAAGTGTCGGTGGTGATTTTTTGAAAGAAGTAATATTCATTGAGTAGGTAGTGATACATGTACAAAATTGTTCATCGAGCATTGATGGTGGTTGTTGCTTTTTCGATGTTTGCGCTGAATTTTCTTATTGCTCGCGAGTTCGAGATACCGATGTTCGTGAGTTTTATTTTGGGTATTCCGACAATTTTTATTCCTGTGTGTTTGTTTCTTAAAGTACCTTTCAAGTGTGATCAAAAAAACTGTAATGGGGCGGCAATACTTCAGATTAATCGTGAGTTCGCCGGTAAATGGTACCGACATTTTTTGGTTTCCGGGCATCGTTGTAATACCTGTAATCACTTCATTAAGTTGCCGAGACGACGATCGTCAACCAGTTATGATTTTGATTGAGATTTATACCTAACGAGATCATATTAACGTAGCAATCGATACGCACATCGGCGGTGATGATTATCCCGAGAATGGATTGAGGGAGGCAGTTGCTATTCCATCAACGCCGTCATTAGCCGCATACATTGGGCAGTTGAATTGAACATGGGGCAGTGTCGTCGCCGACCCAGTTGTTTACATGATTGCGCAGCCAATGAGGACGAAATGCCGTTGTTAGGCGCAGGGACTTGAATTATCAAGGCAGGCATCTGCACAGGCTGGTGCTTTTATAGTATTCTTCGATTTTTTATTAAGGATGCAATACATGCCAAAAGCGAGTGAGATCAAAAAAAATGCCGCCATTGAGTTAAATGGCAATGTTTATATCGTTCGTGATATCGAACGTTCTGTGCCGCAAGGACGAGCTGGCGGCAGTATTTATCGCATGCGGATGTACGATGTTGTCAGCGGTGCAAAAACGGATGAGTCATTCAAAGATTCAGATATGTTATCGATGGCTGATTTGGTGAGACGCGCTGTTGCGCTGTCGTACATTGATGGCGATGAGTATGTGTTTATGGATAGCGAGGATTACAGCGCTTACAACATCAACAAAGAATCGATCGCAGACGAGATTCAGTTTATTAACGAAGACACGCAAGGTCTGCTTGTGGTGATAGTGGATGATATTCCTGTGGGCGTTGATCTCCCTCCTAGTGTAGAGCTTGAAATCACCCAGACGGATCCGTCAATCAAAGGTGGTTCAGCAAATGCGAGAACAAAGCCAGCGTTGTTGAGCACTGGATTAACCATACAGGTACCAGAGCATGTATCAACCGGTGATCGGATTCGAGTGAACGTCGAAGAACGTAAATTTATGGGCCGTGCTGACGCGAAATAAGTGCGTTATCTCGACAGCGAAAAATGTCTCTGGGAGCCATTCTATGTTGCTTCCGCATTTTTCGCTGAATTACAGCGTTACGATCTGAAGTTTAATTTTCGTCGACCTATCAGCGTATAGATCAACCGGTATTGCGGCATTGCCACATAAAAGCCAGTGGCTTCAGCGAAGCTTATTATTTGAACTGAGGAATGACTAAGCAGTGAGAGGATTGAAAACAATCAACCCGGTGCTTTAGACGAGACCTCAACTCAACGTATGAATCGCAGAATGTGTCCTTTGATGCCTTTTTCGGTTGCCACTTGCGGTATTTGTGTCATGGAACTTGAGTAACCGAGCGTTATCATTTTTTTGCTTACCTTGGTTTTTCGACCTCTCCCTGGATCAACAAGAATAACTTCACAGTTAGGTTTGCAATGACTGTGGATGAAGTTAACGAGGAGTTCGATGTGCGCATCTTCATACAAAAGATCACTGCCAATGACCAGGTCGAAGGTGCCAAGCGCGTCATTTTTGTCAGCCCAGCCAGTTCGTTCGAAGGGAATTGCATGGCGACTATTTAATTCGGTATTTCGAATTAGAAACTCTTCGACATCCGGGTGGTAATCCGTTGCAGTGATATCCGCCTTTTTGCTGCTTAATAGCAAGCTTGGTAGTGCGATACCGCAACCGACTTCAAGGATGCGTTTCCCTGCTGTGCTGTAGCTGTCAATGAAGCGAGCAAGCGCTAAGCTTGATGGCCAAATAACGCCGAAAATAGGCCATGCTGCGGATGAAATACCTAATTTTTCGGCGATGCCGTAAGGGTCTGAAAACTGCAGTCGGTCACGCAAGGTACATAAATGTATATCAACGGTTCTAAACTCGAGGGTCTGGTAACGCAAGCGAAGATCGGCCATGGAGGTGCCTGAGCAAAGGGTGAATGTAGCCTGCTATCCAAGATAAATAACAACACGAATGCTGTATTGAGAGTATGTTGTATCCGCTAAAGCGCAAAACATTGGGTGATTAATCATGACGGTGATGATCAGCGGTATTAAAACCGGAATAAAATAGGGCTGCTAAAAAACGCATTAAAAATATATCGTATAACGCCCTTTTGCAGACGATAGTCTGTTCGGTATGTTTCTCCACACCGAACAGACAGCACCAATGCTAGCGATACATGATCAATGCGAAGAATTCGCAGGGCTCACTTCAACGGAATATATATGTCTGTTATAAGTGCGTTAGGAGCAACCTCTCTCGGGTTGTTAATATACTCTTCAAACGGCGGTGCATCTGCGGGTTCGCGACCCGATTGTGGTAACCATTCACGATATAACCAGTTGTAGCTGTCTTCGAGCGTTGCATAAGAGCCTGTATGCCGCATTACGGCATAGTCACCGGCTTGGATATGTTCAACAATCAACCCGGTGTCGTCGATGTTATCGGGCCATTGCTGAAAACGTGCTCCTGCGAGTGAACGTAGTTTTGCGACTGGCGTACTTGCAGGGTCCTCATAGTAGATGCCAATCGACTGTGCTAGCTGTTCGAGTAGCTGATGGCTAGCGGCCCAACCGTAGAATTTTTCAAATGAATGCCCGATGTTCATGTAGTCGCCTTGGTGTGCAATACCGGCGACGTGAAAGTCTTGTATCTGCCTAATTTCAATGTTGTTCATTGTGTTTCCTGTTGACGATTGTATTGAGTGAATAGTGTCAAAAGGATCTTCCTGTGCCCGATGCCGGTATGCCGTGGGAGTCATTCCAAAGCTGGCAGAAAACGCCCGATTAAACGCTTGTATCGTGCTATAGCCTGCCTTAGCAGCAATGACTTTGACCGGTAGCGGCGTTTTTACGAGTGATTTAGCGGCACGTTGAAGGCGCAAGCGCTTTACGGTTTGTGCGGGTGTTTCTCCATACAAGCCCCGATACATTCGGTGCCAGTGATAGGGAGATACACAAGCAATATCGGCCAGCTCTAGCAAATCCAGGGGTTGATCCAGATGTGCATAGATGTGGTCGATGACCCGCTCGAAGCGCCGCTCATAGTGGGTCGCTGTGGTTGTTTTCATGGCAATTAGATCCGTGTGTTGACGCTGCTAACACTAGCAGTACGCGACTGAGCAATTCTTGCGGATTTTACAGGGAGTTGGCGTGGCAGATCAAAAAGGGTCGCCCCGACTTATCAGGCGAATTCGGGACAGGGGGGCTATTTGTGGATATCGAATTCCACACGGTGAGATACTTCTCTGGGTGTTATCGCAGCGACTAATTTGTGTCGCTGCGCTTTACCTGCATACTTGCGTGTTAGCGGCTGTATACTTCAGGAAAGTACTGTGAACCCATCCGTTCGCAATACTCGCGTAGGTTGTCGTATTTCTGTGCTGCCTGCGTTAGTTGGTTGTTGGTTGGGTCATGCATGATGCCGTCAAGAAATCCGAATACCAAGCAATCGGCTAATCCGGGTTCGTCGCCGAGATAGTAGGGCGAGTCTCCGAGAAACGTCGATAGTGTATCTAAATCCTGTTTACACTTAGAGAGTATGGTTTCTGCGTTGTGGCGACCCAACCCGTGTGCTTTTAGTTGCTTTACGCTCGACCACTTCATCAACATTCCGATGGGTTTTTTACCGAGCATATTGGGGGCAAAAATTGATAGCACGGTGATGGGCCAATTCGCGGTTTCAACCCAACGAAAATAGCCAATTCCCCAGTATAAATGTTCTTCTAACAAACGTTGTGTGGCTTTCAATACTGCGGAGTCTTCTACGGAATATCCCTTGCTTAGCGTGACTGCGTATTTATCTGCAAGATAATTGATAATGAGATCGGAGTCAGGAATAGCTTTACCATCAACCTCTACCCAAGGAACCTTGCCGTTGGGTGCTCGCATGAAGGTCTTCATTGACACCGGTTCGCACTGGTAGGGAATTTTTGCCATGCGAAGAAAGGTTTCAAGCTTGGTACAAAACGGGCTGATATTGATCAGATCAAAGGTTTGTGGCGGCTGGTAGAGCGTGATCATAGAGCAAATACGTGGTGGTTTTTGGCTACTGTAACCCAGTTTTGATGGTGTCGTCACCTAATCTGGCGTTAACGTTCAGGTCACCTTCCTGTTTTGGCGCGGGTGCAGTAGGATATCGGTTCAATCAAGGAATTTGATGGTTACTATCTATGGAAGCACCCGTACACGCGTTGCTGCAAGGCAATCACTTTGGGCAACTCGGAACCGTTAACCCCGATAATAGCCCCCATATTGATACGGTTTGGTACGCTTGGGAAGACGACAAGTTACGTGTCTGTACTACTCGAGCAACTCTGAAAGCTAAAAATTTATTGATCAACCCAAAGGCGTACATGGTTATCACTCATAGAGATAACCCCTACGAGCAAGCACAGATTGCATTAACGCTGGATGCGATTGATGAGGATAACGATCTATCCGTGTGTGATCGTATTGCTGATCGTTACACCGGTAGGTCGTTTCCCCAACGTCACTTAAAGGGGCGTATTGTGTTGTCATTTCGGATAGATAAGCTCAAGTATCATATTGCTCGAGTGTAGGATGCCGGTAGCGCAGTTGAGGTTCTCTGAGCTTACTCTGGTACGTTATCGGAATGCTGTTCGGCAAGTCGATTAAGCCGATCTGAAATCGATCGGGTAAAATCCATAAACTCTGGAGAGGCATGATCCATAAACGCATCGAAATTGTTGTTGAAGAGTTTTGGTGGAACAAACAAATAGGTGCGTTTTTTATATTTCCACGATCGTGTCAAGCCTTCAGATTGGTGCAGGCTATCGTCCCATAAACCCACAGAGAAAATATCCTGTTCGGATTGTCCTTGTTGGTTCGTTTGTTTATCGACGCTTTGCGGTTCCAAATTGACCAGAATCGCCGTTGTTTGAGGCAGCCCCATCAACATTTCACAAACAAAAAAGATATTACCGCTGCGGCAGAGTTTGGGTTTGTTGCTAGCACCTGAATCAGTGGCGAGCTTTTGTTGGTAGGCCATGCCATTGAACATGCTGTGAGAAAAAGCCAAATTGGTATCTGAAAAGTCACGGTTTAACATAGTTTGAACCAGTTCTTTGCCCATTGAAGCGCCGACATCGTGACTGCGAAAAAGACCTTCTTCGACGTTCATTTCGATAAACATACCTGACTGAGTCAGTACGTCTTTAACGGCCTGGTAGTTGTAGGTGGAGTAAGGCTTTCGAGTGACTGGGTTGGTGGTAGTGCTCAGTGCTTTTGCCATTGCCGCAAAGAATACGCTGACATCCATAAACGCATCTTTAACGTCTTTATCAAAGTCGGCGATGCTATCGGTTGTCGCACATAGCATGATGTTACCGGTTTCGTTAAACACATAGTGTTTCGTCATCGGAGTGTAGGTGGACTTATTTTTTTCAACTTTTTTTGAACGACAGAATCTGGACAACATCGTGAAAATCCAAGGTCGGTGAAGATGATCAGCCCGGTATTGATTCCGGGCTGAGTTTACACAGAGTCTCTAACGTTATGATTCTGGTACGTCGTCAGTGGCAGGCGGCGGTGTTGTATTGTCTTCCGATTTCGTTAAGGAGCCGCGGATTGAATGCACGAGGGTGTTAAATTCTGTATCTGACATTGCTTCATTCAGCGAAGCTGCGTACTTGATAAATGTCGGGGGAACAAACAGGTAGGTTGATTTTAGAATATCGATTTGTCGGCTTTTGTGTTCAGCTTTTAGGCAGGGCCCAGCTTGCCATATCCCCTTGGCCTCTTCGGCATCGACTGAGAGTATGATTGGGACGATGGACACAGCCCCGAGTAGGTATTCACAGATAAACACGATGGTACCAACGCGGGTTTTTTTACCTTCGGTATCGCTCGATATTTTAACAGATTGTTCACCCATGCCAGCGATCATATCCATTAGCGATTTACCGATTGCGGCGAGATTACCGCTCATGCCGAACAACGCTTTTATTAGCTCGTTGCCGATGGTGACGCCCCACTGGTCACTCTTAAAACGGACGGTGCTTTCCGTGACGCGTGCAAACAAACCTGACGCACTGACCATGCGGTTGAGTGCATCGTAGTCGTAAAGGCTTTTACCTTCTGCATCCATTGCTTTGGTCATGGCTGAAAAGAATACACTGACTTGACCAAACGCTTCTTCTGCTTCTTTGGAAATTTCAACGTTGTTGGTACTGCCGCCATTGAGCGTTGTAGCAATAAAAAGATTGCCGGTCGCATTAACGGCAAATTGTTTGGTTACCGGTATATCTTTGGACTGGCGGCGCGCATAGTTTTTGGCACGTATATCTGCGTCGTTTAGAATCACTGTATCGTTCGACATCGTCTTCCCCTGATCGTTTGTGGTAGTTCCTTTGGGGTACGATACCAGTGGAATATTTTATCACCAAGTTAAAATATCGTGCTTTTTATGTTCACTTGATAATGATCATTCGCATGGAAGAAAAATTGTTTTTGTTATCCTTTTTGGGCGAGTATTTTATTATTCACTGACTTCTACGGTTTACCTTTAACATCAAATCTACGCGCCGATTTCGGCATCTCGAGTGGCAATACGAAATTTCTACCCAGCAGCGGTTAACAAACGTATGCCCACCAATACCAAATAAACGCCAAACATCTTCTTCAAGTGGTGGGCCGGCAGCTTGTGTGCCAACGTTGCGCCGAAACGCGCGCAAATCACGCTAGTCACAACGATGGATACTACCGCAGGTAAATAGATATAACCGAACGAGTGCGCCGGCAGTGTGCCGTGATGATTTAAGCCAGTGATGATAAAACCGATGCTACCGAAGAGTGCCACCGGAAATGCACATGCGGCGGCTGTCGCGACGGCTTTTTGCATCAAGACGTTGTGAAACAGCAGGTAGGGAACCGCCATAATAGCGGTGCCGATACCAAATAATCCGGATATTACGCCCATAATGCCGCCGGCTATTGCAAGTGGTGCTTTGCCTGGTAGTGGTTTTCTGGCTTTGGGTTTCAGGCTTAGAAAGGTCTGAGCCGCAGCAATCAACACAAAAACGCCTAACAAAATTTGCAGAATGCGCCCGCTCATATAGTCTGCCAAAAATGCGCCAGCAATGGCGCCGACACTCACACCGATTGCCATATTAACAACGAGTGGCCAGTCTACCGCGCCTTTTTGGTGATGGCGATGGACAGACCCCATGCAGGTAAATAGCATCACTGCGAGCGACGTGGCGATTGCCATTTGCGTTAAGACTTCGGAGGGGAAACCTAAATGGTTGAATATCGCTAGTAGTACGGGGACAACAACCAACCCGCCACCAACACCGAGCAAGCCGGCCATGGTTCCAGCAAATACACCACACAGTAGAAAGTAGATCCATTCCATTGTTGAGGCCTCCATTGTTTAGTTGAGTATAGACCACGGAAAGTAGCGAATTGGACATTGGTTGCAGTGAACTGTTCGATGTTTGGTAAACGTAATGCTTAGATTTTTCGGTACATGTCTTTGAGTGCGGGTAACTGGATGTTGCTGCCTCATGGTAATTTGGTACTATCGCGGCTTATTATTCGTCGCAATAGCTACAAGAAAGGGATAATTCGTTATGAAACTAGCCTCATATTTGGTCGGCGTGATGCTTGTAGTCGCTAGTGCTAGCGCACAAGCCAAGGTGTATAAATGGGTTGATGAACATGGCAATGTTCAATTCAGCGATAGTAAGCCTGAAATCGCTAAGGCTGAAACCCTAGAACTCAAAACCAATACGTATAAACACTCTGCCGTTGATATAAACCCCATTGAAAGTGACAAACCTCAGCGAGTGATCATGTATGCGACAGCTTGGTGTGGCTACTGTAAAAAAGCGCGCAGCTATTTTGATGAAAATGGTATCGCCTACACCGAGTACGACATCGAGAAAGATACCAAAGCCAAAGCACGATATGACAAGTTAGGCGGCAAAGGTGTGCCGGTTATTTTGGTAGGCAAAGAACGCATGAATGGATTTTCTGAATCATCATTCGAACGGCTTTATAAACCCTCTGATAAACCCTAATTGGAAAATTGTAATCTGACCTTCCTTGTTATGCTGACTCGGCTAGCTGCACCTATTTGATATTGAATACCACTCGTTTGATCCGTGGTATTTTCCATTTGATTTACTTTGTGTCACAGCCCGGAAGTTTAGCAGACATGATTGCACCGACAGTGGGTGGGTTGTGTCCTGCAAGATCAAGTCGTGCTTCTGTGTGGGCATTAATATGGGTGACGCGACTGGTAAAGTATTTACCGTCTTCGTATTCCCACGTGAAATCTGCATCGTTGTAGTGAGGAAATATGATGCTAGCACCGACCTCAAGTGTCTCAAGACTTACATAGTCATATTCATTGTAGTTAGTGACTTTATAGGCCCGCTTGCACGTCGCTAGAATTTGCACATGTTGTTTTTCTTGTGGATGAACTTTCGGTGTAAATGGAATAATTTTCACCCGTTGAGAATCACCTTGAATAGCCTCCACAATACCTCCTCCCGAGTATTTGAATTCGTCGTTTTCGCCTGAAATCGCGTCCCATTGAATATAGTTACCGTTAAATGCAGGGGTGTTTTCAATGTCCGGTAGAGTAACGATATAGTAGGTGTCGTGTACTTCTAAGTTGGCGATTTTAAAGTGATAGGGTGAAGGTGTCGCAGCGATGTTTTTAACACCGCTGACTCCGTTGTAAGTCGCAGCAATATCGGCGTCGCCAGGGCCGGTTGCCAGCAGGCTTTGGTTGTTAGCTATTTCAAGGAAAATCGGATTTTTGGTCGACCACTCGACAGAGTCAGTGATATCTGTGTAACTGCCATCGGTGAATATGCCTCTGGCCGATAGGTGATCAGTAATATTGACTGTTGTGTCTGATGGCACGGACAGATCACCGAGGATCTCAATGGAATCGAGCGCAGCATCTACGACCTTAGCATTGGCAAAGCTGTCGAAGCCTTTGTAGTCGGCAGTCATTTGGGCCTCGCCGATGCGTAGGGCTTTTGTCATACCTTCGCCGAGGTTTTCCAGAGTGTCATTGTCTTGCGATTGCCACTGTGTATCAGCCGATACATCTTGCGAATGACCGTTTTTATGGGATGCCAACGCTCTGAACTGATAACTAGCGCCGAGTGGAATGGACGCCGTCTGTGGATCGATACGCACTGAGATAATTTCGCCGTTAGCGACGGTGATGGGTAAGCTTTTGCTGCCGACATAATTCAGCACGGCTGATATGGCTGCATTACCGGACGATTGTGCTTTGAGTTCGCCGGGTGTGCTGTTGTAAACCGATTGAACTGAAACAATACTTGGGTCGGTTGATCGCCAGCTAACGGCATGTGTGATATCCAGCAAGGTTTCGTCTGCCAGTACGGCATTTGCTTTGAGGGCCAATAGTTCTCCGGGGTTAAGTACTAGGCTTTCGTCCGGTGTTAGTTTGATGCCTGTGATATATGCATCGGTAACTGAGATGGTTTTGGATGTCTTCACGCCAGCAAACTCTGCTTCGATATTGGCGCTACCTGTGCGCAAGGGCACCACTAAACCAGGGTTATCCTGGTAGGTATTGATGATGGCGATATCAGTGTTTGTTGAAAACCAAGCTGCTTGTTCTGTCACATCTGTTTGTGTGCCGTCTTCGTAAGTGGCGGTGACGGTATAGCGCCAAGGTAGACCAATTAACATGGTTGATGGGGTTGTAGCATCGATAGAAATATTACTGACTTTTGTATCTGAGACGAGAATTTCAGCTTCGTCGACTTCGTTGTTCATCCCTGCTGATACCGCAGCCATACCGGGGCGTAGTGCAATCACGGTACCCGCGTTCTCGCCACTATCGATCAAATGAACCGGCGCTTGTGGATCTGCTTGCCATTCCACTACGCGTGTAACATCCAATGTCTGACCATTATCGAAAAATGCCGTTGCTGTTAGTGCGGCACTCGCGCCTGCGGGAATGTCAGGGATCATTTGGATTCCGTTTTCGATGTCATTCTTGGAGATCAGTATGTGTGTCAGTTTGGCCGGAGAGACTGAAACCACTTGCCGGTTTTCTAGTTGCAGGTCACTGATCTTAAGCTGTGCTGAAACTTCGGCACTTCCGGCTGCTAGCGGCTGGATTTGCATTTGATCGTCGATGTCGTTGAGTTCAAAAACAGCCGGATCATCGACGCTCCATGAAGTGACATCGGTAACATCAATCACGGAGCCGCTTCTGAGTTCGAGATAGCTGCGGATGAACCCCATTCCTTCTTGCGGCAGCGTTGTCGTGGATGTGTCTAGCAGCAGGTTGGCTCCCGCGAGGTTTTGATCATCCGGCACATCAACGNCCAATTCGGTCGTGAAACCAGCAAACGAAGCCTGAAAACGAGCGGTACCGCTGGCCTTGGCCGTCACAATACCTTGACTATCGATACTTGCCACATCTGGCGCACTGTTTTGCCAATTGATGTTGGTCAGCCGTTTGTTGGTATGGTTGCTCAAGTAGGCGAGCGCCGATACCTTTTGGCTGCTCGATGGCAAAAGGTGAATGTGCGGTGTATCGATGAACACGCTTTTAGCGTAGTGCGACGACACTTCTACCTGGGAGATCGCGGAGAGCCCTCGATACTGGGTTGATATATCAGCAAGCCCTGCTGCGACGGCAACGAGCTGGCCGTTGTCTTGTTTTTTTACGATCTTCTCGTGGTGCGTTTCGAGATTAACGGATTGGCTGATGTCGACGGTCTCGCCATCGGGCCGAATTAGTGCAACTCTCGGCTGGAGGCTTTCACCGATGATAGGGTTGTTGTCAGCAAAATCGATATTGATGGTGCTGCCGTCATTGATGTCCGATGGCGTGTTTTCTTGATTGCAACTTGCCAATAGCAGTGTGCAAAGCGCGAGTAAGTAAGTCCGCAGGTTGATTAGACTATCGATCCGTGGTGTCTTTATTGCCATGATCTGGCCTCCGGCCAAAGCGACTGAGCTCCAATGTGTGAACACAGATGGATTGCATGAAGCTCGAAACTAAATATGTTCCTAATTAGAGTCGACTGTCGGGCAGAATTTCGTGTTGTCGGACTCTCGGTTAATCAACGGTGATGGACTGCTGCAATTTTTTGAGAGGTGAGTGATTGCCCGGATAACCGTGACCATTTGAGTACCGCCGATATTTGACTGGCTCATTAACTGGATTCGCAGCCGGGTACTCGCACCGACATGACGTCGTTAGCTTTAGGCGGCAGTTTTCCCTGGAGATCGAGCTTAATGAACGTATGTGCTGAATGTTCCATCGTCATGTGGCTGGTAACAAATTTTCCGTCTTCGTGTTCCCACGTAAAGTCGGCGTCCTTGAACCCTGAAAAAGTCACATCAGTGCCGGTTTCTAGTGTATGAAGTTTCATCCAGCCGTCGTCATCGTAAGAGAATACTCGGTAGGCACGACGGCAAGTGGGCAAAATATGGAGTGTTTTTTTAATATTCGGGTTCACCTTTGGAAATTCCGGATCTAAACGGACTTTGGTCGTTTCCCCGGAAATCGTGTGTAGTGTGCCCAAGTTGGCGAGTAGTCTGTTGGTGTCATCGCGAAAGTACGTATCCCACTGGACCCTCATTCCGTTGAACGCAGACGGGTTTTCGAGCTCGGCAAGCGTGGCAATATAGTAGGTGTCAAAACTTTCACCGATAGTTTCAACCTCGGTGATTGTATAGCTGTAGGGAGTTGGCTCTACTGTCACTGCGCCATGTCCGGTAACGCCAGCGTAGGTTGCAGAGATTTCGGTTTCTCCCGACGCTATGCCTAGTGCTGTATCGCCATTCTCTAGCTCAATGTAGATAGGGTTGGTTGTGGCCCATTGTATGCCCTCATCGACATCGATATAACTGCCATCGGTATAGAATGCTCTTACACTGAGTTCATTAGAGATTTTTGTTTTACCACCAGAATGAATGGGCAGTTCGCCAATAATTTCAAGGTAATCTATCTCAGCGTCTGCGACTCTAACATCTGCAAAGTGGTTGAAACCTTTATAGTTGACGCGCAATTGAGTATCGCCAAGGCGATGCGTTTTGGTGGTACCTTCGCCCAATACTTCGAGTATTGACGCATCATCGGATTGCCACTCAGCATCGACTGCGACATCTTGTTTGTGTCCGTTTTTGTGTTCAGCAAGGGCCTTAAATGTGTAGGTTGAGCCTAGAGGAATAGTGATGGTTGGCGGATCGATAGTAACCGCGATGATTTCGCCGTTGGCGACGGTGATGGGAAGGTTTTTACTACCGATATAATTGAGTACCGCAGATACTGATGTGTTGCCGGGAGATCTGGCGTGTAACGTGCCGGGCAGGTTATGGTAAACCGACTGCACGGACGCGATACCGGAATCCGTTGAATACCAGCTCACCGCATGGGTAATATCCAGTAGCGAATCGTCTGACAATGCCGCCTTGGCGGTTAGTGTGATTTCATCGCCGGTATTCAAAACGATACTGTCTTTGGGGGTGAGGTGAATACCGGTGATATGCGCATCAGTAACATCGATGTGTTTTGTTGCCGTGATACCTGCGAAGGTTGCCTCTATTTCTGTGGTGCCTTTTCGAAGGGGGGCTACTAGGCCAGGGTTATCCTGATAGGTGTTGATGGTCGCGACTTCCGGTGCTGAAGAAAACCATGCGGCTTGATTTGTTACATCGGTGTGTGTGCCGTCGGCAAACGTGGCGTTTAACTTGTATTGCCACGGTAAGCCAATCAACATGGTTGATGGTGTTTTATTATCGATACTCAGATCGGTGATTTCTGCATCCGAAACGACCAGTGTTGCTTCATCAGCTTGTCCGTTTAAGGTGATAGAGACCGGTGCGGTTCCAGGATGCAACCCGATAATGGTGCCGGTGTTTTTGCCGTTATTAATCAGTTGAAACGGCGCTTGTGGGGATGCCTTCCAATCAACAGAGTGGGTGACATCCAGCGATTGGCCGTCGTCATAAAACGCGGTGGCGCTGAGTGCTAGGCTAGCACCAGCAGGGATTTCAGGAATGTTGTCGTTGCCGCCCTGAACGCTTTCTGCCGCGATGATCAAGTGGCTTAACTTTGCCGCAGATACCGTCACGTTTTGCTGGTTTTCGAAACCGTGATCACCAATCTTCAGGGATGCTGTAATTGTCGTTTGACCTGGGGCGAGCGGTTGAATTTTAATCTGGTTATCAGCGTCGCTGAGTTTGATGATAGATGGATCGTCAGCGGCCCATTCGGTAACGTCGGTTGCATCGATGACTGAGCCGCTGCTGAGTTCCAGATAACTGCGAATAAGTGCACTGCCTTCCTGGGGGAGTTGGATATCCACTGTATTGAACACCAAGCGTGCACTTGCCAGGTTTTGCTCATCAGGAACATCCACAATTAGCTCAGTTGAAAAGTCACCGAAACTTGCCTGAAACCGTGCAGTACCGCTTGAATTTGCAGTAATAATTCCTTGGCGATCGATGCTTGCGACGTTATCCGACTCTGTTATCCAATCGACATTGAACAACGGCTTATTGGTATGGTTGCTCAGATAAACCAGCACCTGAACTTGCTTGCTGCTTGCTGGCAGTAATTGGATATGTGGCGTGTCGATGAAGAGACTACGTACTTCGTGTGGGGACACTTCAACCGTTGTTGATGCTGATAGTCCGCGGTATGTGGTGGAGATCCCTGCATTACCTGTAGCCATCGCAACCAATTGGCCGTTGTCGTCTTTTTTTAGCACTTGTGCATTGTGAGATTCAACAGAGACTGATTGTGTGATGTTCGTGGTATCGCCATTGGGGCTTGTTAACAACACGCTGAACTGCAGCTTTTCGCCAACAATGAGGCTGTCTTCATTCAGGCTAATTGACAGTTCGCTACCATCGTTAATATTTGCTGGCGTGCTGCTTTCATTGCAGCCGGCAACCAGTAGCGCCATGCAAGCGAGCGCATATATCCGTAACTGTGTTGCGATCATAATCGGGCCTCCGCCGAACTGCATACAACGTGATTTTCACTAGCGTCAATTGAATTGCAGTGTCGTCCATAACTGGGGTTCGCAAGTTAGAGTCACGATCTAGGTAAAGTCTCGTATTCGCAGACCTCCGGTCATGAAGGGCCGACAGAGGTGTGAATTTCTCGCATTTTGAATAATGTTGATCGTTTCGAGGGAGGGCTGTGTGTGATTGGAGGAGTGTAGGTATAAATATCAGGCGCAAAAAAGCCGGCACTATGGCCGGCAAGGGGCGGGTTGCTTAACGCTTATTCACGTTTTATCGAGCGATTCTCACACGTTATGGTGTACAGGTTGCAGTGCCGATATCCACCCAAACATCAGATGTTGAAGGCTGATTACCTTGAGTCCACCATTTTGCACGATAGCGACGTTCTTGATAGTTGACTTCGTCACCACCGCTATAGGCTTTGGCCGCTGACCACGGCAGTTCAACCGCACTGTTAAGTTCCCACACTTCAACACCAACGCCGGGTGCTGTGCCTTTGGTCCACCATTTGGCTTTCCAAACCAAGCTGTTGTGGCTGACAAGATCGCCGCCAAGGTAAACCGTGTTGGCATTGTAGGCAGGTTGGTTAGCTGCATCATCGTCCTGATCTGAACAGGTGTTGCCGCCACCATTACCGCCGTCATCGGTCGCTGTGATGGTAACCGCAATGTTTGCCATTGTAGTGTCAGTGCCGTCACTGACCAGCAGTGTTAGTTGCGCAGTGGTGTCTTGTGTGACAGCCGTTGCTGTGACAGAGATGGCTGCGCTGTCCGCATTATCAATCGTCAACAAACCATCGTTGCTGCTCCAGCTATAGGTGAGTGTATCGCCATCGACATCTGTTGCGGTTGCGACAATCGACACGGTACCGGTAGATTCAACCGAAACATCGCTGGTAACCTCGACTACCGGTGCCGTATTTGCTGGCGTATTCGCCTGAACGGTAACGGAGACCTCATCCGTTGCTTGTATTTTTCCATCGGAAACAGTCAGCGTGAACCTAAGTGTTTCTGCGGTATCAACCGCGTTGACGCTGAAGCTTGGGTTGGCTGAATCGGCGTTGGAGAGTGTCACGGTTGGGCCGCTGGTTTGCTGCCATTGATAGGTGAGCGGGTCTTGATCTGGATCACTGGAACGAGAGCCATCGAGTGTGATGTTGGCCGGGCCAGTGACTGTTTGATCGTTACCTGCATTGGCGCTGGGCGCGCGGTTTGCACCGGATGCCAGCGGGTGACCGAGACCTTCATGCATGGCGTTTAGTATGTCGCCGTTGTCGGCGTCGATTTCCCAAGAGAAGAACCCAGCAAGTTGACGTTGCTGGACATAATCACCTTTTGCTTTCACCGAGCGGGCGTCGTCATAAGTGATCAGGTCACCGGTTCCGGGTCGGTAGATATAGGGGGCTTCTGCGGCTTCATCGTAAAAGGTTTGCCATTCACCTGACGCAATAAACTCGGCAATTTGGCGGTAATCCACAACGCCGTCTTCCCAGGTTCCTGCGACAGGGCCAGTGGCTGTGCCTGTCATCAGGTGGTTGCCGTTGTCAGCAACACCTGTCCAACCACGTCCGTACATGGCTGCACCTACTGCGATTTTACCGGGCTCGACACCTTGAGCCAGCAGGATATTGACCAGGTTGTCGGTTTGTAGCTCTTCGTTAGGGCGGAATGATGAGGCATGTAAGGCGGTTTGATGCCCGAGTACACTATTGCTCCAAGCGCCGTGAAAGTCATAGGTTAATGGAAATAGGTAATCCATGTATTCTTGTGCCGCACCATAATCGACAACAGCAAGCTTCGCAGCGCTGTTGCCGATGGCCGAGGTGAGCTCGTATTCGCGGCCGGTCTCTGCTTCCAATGCATCTAACATCACGCGCAACTCTTGCATGAGTATTAGGTAGGTTTCGCCATCGGTGTCGGCGTTACCTAAGCCGGGTGTGGCGCCATAGCCGCCAGGGAATTCCCAATCGATATCGATGCCATCAAAAAACTTCCAGGTACGAAGAAACTCACCAACAGAGGCGACAAAACGCTGGCGGTGGGCTGCATTACCGAAGTGAAAGAATGGGTCGGATAGCGTCCAGCCACCGACTGACGGAATAATCTTCAGATCCGGGTATGCGGCTTTCATTTCCATAAACTGGCCGAAGTTGCCTTTGTAAGGCGTGCTGAATGTGTGGCCGGCTTGTGGCTTTTGAATTGCAGCCCAAGGGTCGTGTATGGCTACTTCAAAATCGTCGCGTCCGGCGCAGGCGTTTTGGAGTGCGCTGAAGCTGTTACCGCCGATGGTTTTTAAGCCATCATTAATGCCATCACCGCCGCAAATCGGGATAAATCCGTAGATGATGTGTGTGAGGTTGTAGGCGGGGAGTCGGTCGACGGTGTAGTTTCTGCCATAAACGCCCCATTCAACGAAGTAGGTTGCCATAACACTGTTGGTGGTATTGCTGTATGCCTGATTGTTTTCGCGGGCATTGAGGTTGATGGCTTCAACGTGGCTACCGTCGGTGTCGGCGACAACCAAGGTTTTCGTTTCACTTTGTGAACAACCATCGGCGTTACAAAGCTCAACAACAAGATCGTAACGGCCGCCTTGGTCGATCGATAGTGTTGCGGTGCCTGTGGCGCTTTGGCCTGAGCCGAGTGTTTGAGTCGACACTGTATTACCGTTGAGTTTGTAATTCACTTGATTGGCATCGTCGCCGGACCAACGATTCCAGGATATCGGGATCTCGACGGCATCATGTCTTGTGACGAGTTGTTCGTAGGCGGTCGCCGATTGATCGATCTCGATTAGCGCATAATCCAATGGCATGAACGCAACTTGAGGTGCGCCGGGGGCTGCCATCGCAAACATAGATATTCCCGCTAACGGTGCAGTAATTGCCGCCCGTATCGCCGATGAAATAGGGTTTGGACAGTGGACTTTTATCATTTTTATTTCCTTCGTGATCGTTCCGTGTTTTAACGATGAAGGAAGAATAGACGCGTTGTGAAGAGGGAAGTATTAACGTTGAATGGAATTGTTAAAGCGATCACTGCATCTGAGTGACGTGGTTGGCATGATGTGATAATTGCGGATTCTTCATAGCGACGCCGTAGGCAAAATTCGGTGTTTTTCCGCGTTGCTCAATGACGAAAGTATGGGTTGACGCAAAGTTATCGGCGGCAGGTTTTTATGCCGCCGATGCANAATAAATCAGCTGACTCTATCCACACGCCCTGTATTTAGGTTGTATACGCCGCCGACGATATCGATATCGCCCAACGCATAAAGTTTGCTCAGCATGGGGGATGCGGCTTTTAACGTGGCCACATTTAAACGAACATTCTCTCGGATTGCGTGTTTAAGCAATTGATCTTCATGGGGATGCTTTAATGCAAGGCCAACTGCAGGGCTGATAGCATTAACCAGTTTCGGGATATTCGCGGGTAATTCTGCGCCCTCACGGATGCTCGATATTGCACCTGCGACGGCACCGCATTTCTCGTGGCCCAATACCATAATCAGTGGTGTTCCCAATACGCCGACGGTGTATTCCAAGCTGGCGATGGCATCGACGGAAGCAAAGTTGCCAGCGATACGCACAACAAAAAGGTCACCTCTGGCGCTGTCGAAGGTGTACTCGGGCACAATGCGCGAATCTGCACAGCTGAGTATTGCGGCGTATGGGTTCTGCCCGCCTGATAGAACCTCTCGCTCCGATTTGAAATCATGCAATGTTGACTTGCCTTCGACATAGCGGGTGTTGCCTGCGTTAAGGCGTTTCATCGCTTCTTTTGCTGAAATGTTATTTTCCGGTTTGGGCAAAGCTGCGGCCGTTGATGTGTGCGCTAGGGCGGTCGTCCCGAGCATTGTCAGGCCAGCGGTTTTAAGAAAGCTACGGCGATCAGTGTCAGTGCATGGAGTGGATGAATTGCACATAATTCCAGTTCCTTGGTTGGTGTGGGTATCCGTTAATCTTTGACGAGCATTTATATTTGTCCAGCTTTCGTCATAGTCAGGCATCAAAGAGCGCGAATGTGAGTTTTAGTGTTTTGCAGCAATGGCGAAATTTGAGCTCGGGTAGACGATACCTAACGTAGCCATGGATAGTGGGCTGTTGGGCACCAACTTTAGGCTATGGACTGCATTTTTAACTTCGAATCGTTATGAATAGTTCTCAACTTATCCCGAATTAACCTGAGTATTGGCGTCATTTTCGACATCTGCATCTGCCTTCGGTTTCAATGCTGCTTTACTATAGTGCAGATAAAAATAAGACTCAGGGATAGCATCATGAAAACACTTCATACGTTGGCGTTGATTACCGCGGCAGGTATATCGGGTTCATTTCTTACTGGCTGTATCGGTGATCAGGTATCGTTACCATCCAGTGATCGTTTTAACATTGCCTCTTATCAAGTCGTCGATACACCGCAAACGGATATCACCGGTGTGTGGATGGTTGTAACACATGGTTCCAGAGTCGAAACGATCGAGGGCACTGAAGCTAACATCGACATTCAATCGCGCGAGTTAGTGGCTATTCAGTCCGATGGTGCGGGTGGGTTTGAACTTCGCAGTTGTATCGAACCGCAGTTTTTCCGATCAATGACGCCCGATAGTAGTTCTTTCACGCTAACACTGAATTCGTCGTCTGCGACTTTTACGCAAGTCGACATCAATAACATGACTGGAACGGCAAGTAAGCAAACCGATAGCACGACATATTCTGCAACCTTGGCCATGAAAAAGGTCGCAGATTTGGGCGCTAGCTTCGGTAGTTTTGACTTCTATAACGATGGCTCTGATAACACCACGCTGGATGCCAGTTGTTTCCATGAAGATCGATTAGCCGGTAATGCCACCAAGATTATTATCAATCTGACATCGGAACTCAGTATCTCGAATATCTCCCATTGGGGGGTAGATGATTTTCACCGTGTAATCAGTATCAAAAAGGTGGGTGGAAACATTGATGCTTTGGATGTTGTACGGTTTTATAACGGCAGTTTTAGCGCCGACCCGACTGTAAGCACCTTTGCCAGTGACGAATTTGGTGTGTCGATCGATCGGCTTGAATCAACTTCCGGCCGCTTATCGACGCAGGTTGATATTACCGGAGCTACTGCGTTTGATGCACTTTTCGATTTGAGCTTATAACGATTGCTCGTTCTCAGTAATGATGAAAATGCACCAAAACCGAACATTAAATTGACGTAATGTTTGGTTTGTGGTGTGATTGTTTTCAGGGGTTGAGTTGCTTTTGATATATAGGCAATTTGATATTACTTTTTTGCAAAAGTATTATCAATTAAAGCGCTATCGAGCAATGTATAAAAAAATAAATCACGATGGAACATGCCGTTAGCATCGTGAATAAAAATAATAATAGAATAATAAGGGATTTATATGCGGTATTGGCTCGCGTGCCTTGTGACCTTAGCTCTCGCAGGTTGCGACGAAGATCTGGTATTTCCGCCGCCGTTGCCTGAGGGCAATGTGCTTAAACTAACAACATCAGAAGGCGGGGCTATCGATGTTGTTGGTGCATCGGCATCGCTTGGGCAATGTTCGAAGTATGAATTCGCTAGCGACTGTTTCCGATTTACGGGTGGTGATGTCGCAACGCTAACGCCAGTGCCTGACCCCGGGTTTGTGTTCGACGGCTTTACCGGTGCCTGTACCGGAACGACCGACTGCATGTTGCCGATGTCGGGCAGCAAGGCAGTTACTGCACGGTTTATCCATGCAGATTATAACTTTGCCGCCGTGATGCCTGCTATCGATCAATACCTGCAGTCTCATCGGCAGTTTGCCGGTGCCGGTGTTGCGATCGTGCATAAAGACAAAGGTGTTGTGTTCGAAGATGTAACCGGTAATCAAATCTTCGATACGGTCGCGCTTGCAGCGTCTGCGAGCAAGGTACCTGCTGCGGGTATTCTGATGACGTTGATGGACGAAGGCCACATCAAGCCAAATACGCCGATTTCCGATTACACCTATTGGAAGCCTGTTATACCGGGTATGACGATTGAGCATACGCTATCAAACACGTCTGGTATGCCGGGCTTGTTGTCTCACTCAGGTGATTTGGGTATTTATACACCACACGTATGTACGTTCCTGAAATTCGGCGACTTCAAGCATTGTGCTGAGTGNGTGTTTTCTACCGACTTTGGTAAAGACTATGTCGCACCAGGCACCGTCTTTAACTACGGTGGTGCGCAATGGCAGATTGCCGGTGCCGTAGCTGAGCGTAATACACGAACTGCTTGGCGCCACCTAGTAAGAACACGTTTGTCTGAGCCTTGTGATTTGTCGATTCTACGTTTTGGTTTGAACGATACACGTGAATGGACAGGGCATCCGGATTCGTTAGTAGAAACCAAAAACCCCTATATTGAAGCCGGCGCAATCGGCAATCTGCGTGATTTTGAAAAAATCTTAATGCTGCATCTCAATGATGGTGAATGTAATGGTCAGCAGGTTATCTCTCCAGAACGTGTTGCGGAAATGCAGGTTGACCGCGGAACGCCCGCAGGCAAGCATCCGACAGCACGGCTGGGCAGCAGCGGGCATTGGGGCTTTCCTTCCGGTTATGGCATGGGTTGGTGGATTAAACTCAATGAAGACGGCAGTGACCCAACTATCTTTTACGATGCAGGCGCGTATGGTTCGTTAGTACTGATGGATATCGAGCGTGATTACGGTATTTACGTACAGTTGGAAGATTACCGTTTTCCGCCTGATCCTGATGATGGCGAAATTGGTATAGAGGATTTGATTAACCTGATGTTGCCGATACTGGAAGCGCAGTTTCCGGTAACTAACCCGATCGATTAATTCGAAAAGCTATCATTCGCTTAACACTGAAATAACCTTGGCCTGATTCAGGCTTTGATTGTTCTGCGCCAGCATCGGGGCTCATCGAGAGTGAGCTTTGGTTGCTGGCGAAATTATGTCTGCGTATCCGATTTGTTCTTTCGTGTTTACTCTACTGTGACGTTTTAGCGCATAAATATTTTCAGGATTAGTCGTTGAATCAAACCGCCATAAGGTGGATGGATAAAACGCGTGGATGCGAATTTTCCCTGTTTCAAAACTGTTTTGGCTTTTGAGAATGTCACAAACCCTTCATGGCCGTGGTAGTGTCCCATGCCTGACGGGCCGATGCCGCCAAACGGCGCATCATCTGCTCCAACGTGCATAACAGATTCGTTGATACACATGCCGCCGCTATGGCACTGTTCAGTGACTTTCTGTTGCACGCCCTTGTCGAGGCTCATTAAATAGAGCGCCAGAGGTCGTGGGCGTTGGTTGATATAACGCATCGCATCATCGAGTTCGTGGTAACCGATAACGGGTAACAGCGGGCCGAATATTTCTTCCTGCATCAAGGTCATGTTGTCGGTCGTGTTGGTGACTAAATGCGTGACCATCTTGCGGTTGTCAGTATCAATGGCGTTATCGTGGGCGGGTGTTAGTGTTGCGCCTTTGTTTTTAGCGTCAGCCATCCAGCTTTGTAGTCGATCAAACTGACGGGTATTGATCACCGCGCCATAGTCTTTGCTCGCAACGCCTTTGCGGTACATGCGCTTGAAGGTTTTCTGATAGGTGGTGATAAAGGCTTCCTGCTGCCCCTCTGGAACCAGTACGTAATCTGGCGACACACAGATTTGGCCAGCATTCAGACACTTCCCATAGATCAGTCGTTCGACGGCTAACGTCATCGGAATATCGTTGGCGATGATGACCGGCGATTTGCCGCCCAGCTCAAGTGTTACTGGTGTTAAGTTATCAGCCGCGGCATGCATGACGTGTTTGCCGATGGCGGTTGAACCAGTAAATATTAGATGATCGAAAGGCAAACGGGTGAATTCGGCAGCAAGTTCCGCATCGCCTTCGAATACGGCGACTTCGCTTTCATCGAAAGCGTCTGCAAGCATCTGGCGAATAACGTGATTGGTATTGGGTGTAAATTCACTGAGTTTTAGCATGGCCCGGTTTCCTGCTGCCAAAGCGCCAATCAGTGGGCCAACGCTTAGCATTACCGGGAAGTTCCACGGTGCAACGATGCCAATCATACCGAGCGGTTGATAATGCACTTTGATGGAGGCGGGTGCGAACAATAACCCAGGGCTGCGTCGCTCAGGCTTCATCCAGCCCTTGAGATGTTTCAACGTGTGATTGATGCCGGTAATACAGGGCATAATATCGGAGATCAAGGTGTCGTAGCGGCTGCGTTTACCGTAATCCTGATCGAGGGCGTCACACAGATTGTTGCGCTGTGCCAGTAGTGCCTGTTTGAGTCGCAGCAGTTTGTCTTTGCGTGCGTCAAGTTCGGGCATCGGCTCAAGAGTATAGCAATCGCGCTGATTCTGCAGTCGGTCTCTCAGGATTTCTGGTGTCGCTTGTGTCATGGTCACATTCCCAATCAATTGGATCGAAAAGCTGTTACGTTCAGGTTAGTTCTGTTTAGATCTCTGGCGAGGTATCGATCAATATGATGCCTTTCATAATGTCGTCCTCATCGTTGCCAAATAGCAGAATACAGCACATTGCCAAAAACAGACCGAGGGCGCAATGGCCGGAGGTACCTTGCTGCGTTTTACCTGCCATGTCAGTGCGTAACTTGAGTGAACGTTATCAATACGTTGGACAAAAAATCCTCTGACATGCTCCGAGTACCTACAAGTAATTCAAGTCGAAAGTGCCAAAAAGTGTTGTGAAAATGACTAGTGCAGGTGATCAACCCTTGCCAAATTATCTAGATTGGTAAGCCTTCGCATGTATGGATACCGTGCTACTGTGGCCTGTAAGTGCGCCGAAACACCGATGGTGATAGTGCCGCCCACTTTTTAAACGACCGGCTGAAATTCCCCGGGCTCTCATAACCCAACAGGTAGGCGATTTCCTCATTGCTCCAGTCGGTGGTTAACAGATAATTTTTCGCCAGTTCAAATTTACAGTCGTTGAGTATCTCTGCAAAGCTGGTTTGTTGTTCTGCGAGTCGGCGTACGAGGGTTCTTACCGACATATTCATCGCCGCGGCAACATCGGCTTGTTTGGGAAAACTCCCTGTGTTGCTCATCAATATCTGACAGATATCCGAAACGATACCGTCTTCGCGTTGCAGGCGCGTCATGATCTTCTGACATTGTTGTTCGGCCAGTGAGGCAAACATGTCATCGCCATTGAGTTTGAATTCAGTCAGATAATCACGCGCGATACACAATTCATTCGATTGCGCTGAAAACACCGGTAGTGCGCCGAATAGCGTTTGGTAAAATTCGCTGTCAGTGGGTTCGGGGTAGCAAAATCGGGTCTCTAGTGGCATATCGTTAATACCCGATAGGCTTTTGACGATATAGACAAAGCTCGAAAATGATTGCTCGACAACAAACTGATACAAAGGCCCGATGGGCAGGGTTTCGATGTCCATGCGCAGTACGACTTTGTTGTCCGAACGTTCGTAGTGGATTTGGGTCAGATTGTTGCGAATACGGATAAATCGACACACCATGTTCAGTGCTTCATCTAGGCTTTTGCTACTCAGGATGGCGTAGCCCAGTGGTCCATGGGCGGCAATGTGTTGGAGCTGCCCGAGACGCAGGCCCAGTACCGGATCTTGTAAGTGTTGTTGGGCGTTGTCGAGTAGGGCGCTGTATTGGCTGATGGACAAAAATCCGTCACGATTGGCAATGGTGGTGCGATCGATGCCGGTATTTTTCAGAATGGTGTCGTCGTGGATGTTTGGGTGTTTCTGGCGCAAGTATTCAAGCAGCAGAACGACGTAGTCCATCGCGATAATTTTTTTGTTGCTGGAGAGGCTTGCGGTAGTCATCGAGTCGGTTCTGGCTATTGTGGGCCACTCATGGTGGCGTAAAATGATAAGTATCTTGGCTTCGTGCCACATTTTCAAGCGCTTTTGATAGCGATAGACTGCATGCTCCTCAATATTCCATCGGTGCCCGATCATGACGCTAGACGAAATTTATCACTACTTGCTGTACTTTCTGTTTGGTTTTTCAGCCTTGTCGTTTGTGGGTTCTTTCTTTTTCACAACGCCCTATGGACGTTTTAAAGAAACTACCAGTAAGTTCGATTTACCGCCGTTGCCGGGTTGGTTGTTGCTAGAGTCTCCGTGCTTGTTTGCCGCGGCGTTAACGTTCTTTTTGGCTGGCGGTAATTCCAGTGCGTTGGTTCCACTGATTTTCATCTGCATTTGGCAGACCCATTACTTCTATCGTTCGGTGTTGTTCCCGATTTTGGTTGTGAACAAAAACAGCAAGCCGGTAAATCTCAGCGGTATTTTGGTCGGTATCGTGTTTAACAGTTTGAACGGTTTTTTGAACGGTTACGCTTTTGCTCACGCAGACCACTTGTTAGATCCCAGCTGGCTGACCTCGCCGTACTTTATTGTTGGTATTATTCTGATGGTGGTGGGCGTTACGATTAATATTAAATCTGACACCATTCTTCGTAATCTGAGAAAGCCCGGTGATACCGGATACAAGATTCCCCGTGGCGGTATGTATCGTTGGATTTCGGTGCCTAACTATTTTGGTGAAATCGTGGAATGGACCGGGTTAGCAATCGCATCTTGTACACCGGCTTCGTTGGCGTTTTTGTGTTTCACGATTGCGAATTTGTTCCCACGCGCGTTGGCGCATCACAAATGGTATCGGGAGAAGTTTGCTGATTACCCGAAAGAGAGAAAGGCCATTATTCCGTTTGTTCTTTAGTGGTTAGAAACATAGCGGTTAGAAAACACATTGATGCCTGTATATAAAGCGTTAGGGTTGGCGATGTTATGAGTGAAAGTTCAGCTTACGATGTCATAGTTGTCGGCAGTGGGCCTGCCGGGTTGATGGCGGCTTTGCGTTCTGCCACCTTGGGTAAGAAGGTGGCCTTGATTGAATCTGAAAATCAGATCGGTGGCACTGGGAGAGGGTCTGCATACGGTATCTGGATTCCACAAAATCGTTTGCTACGCGATCGAGGTATTAAGGAAGACAAGGACGCGTGCCTGCGCTGGATGTGCAAACACGCTTATCCGAATCAATACACCGTTGACGCGCCGTTTTACGGTATTCCTGAATTAGATTACCGTCAGTTTTCTGCATACTTCGAGAATGCCGGGCAGATGCTGGATTTTCTCGAAGATGAATCGGGTGTCGAGATCGTATTTATGCGAAATCACGGCGACGATCAGGATACCTACGACGCCAATCGTGCGTTGATGAAGGCTCGTGGGCTGCCTGATGACCCGGACTTGGTTCGTGCCTTGCCAGACTACCATCCGGAAGACGAAGACAATGAAGTGCCGGTAGGGCGTTACGTTAATTTCCGCACAGATATGATGGCAATCACGCTTTATTTTATTGCCATGTTTCGGCAGATGGACGCCAAGTTGTTGGTATCGGCAGTTTACGAAATGTTGCGGCCGTCGGTATTGCTACAAGTAGCGCGTGGCTTCTTTAGTAAAAATGATGAAGGCGCGTTTTATTACTGCGGTGCGGGCATCCGAATGACACGCGCATTTAAAGCGCTGCTGTTGAAATACCGGGTTGATGTACTCACGTCAACAACGGTCGATGATGTGCTTTTTAATGCGTCGGGTGCGGTTTCTGGTGTCCAAGTAAGGCCGGCTGGTAAAAACGTTAGTGGCAATACACGTGAGCTTCATGCGCCTAATGTGGTGCTAACGGTTGGTGGTTTTGCCCACAATCAAGCTTTGTTGAACAAGTACGCTAGTGAGTTTCCGGTGCAACGATGTGCTAGTCGTCCAACCTGCGATGGTGCCTTATTGGAAACCTTAGAAGACCGCGTGAAATTGGGGCACATGGCGGACGTTTGGCAAACGGAATCATTGCTGGCGTTGACGCGTAATGCGGTTGTTGCGAGTGACTTTATTGGCTCAACCAATGTTTGGCACTTGAATGGCGATAGTGCCATCGTCGTTGATCAGCGGGGGCAACGTTGTTACAACGAAATGGCGCAATACAGTATGCGTTCAAAATGGTACCGCAGCCCGGATAAAGAGATTGCTGTCTACGTGTTTGATGAGCGTACGATTCGCCGATTTGGTGGGTTGCTGGGCACCTGGAGTGCTCATTTACCCTATTTGACCGGGGTTGATGCCGTGCGACCATCATTTGTTGTTGCTGGTGATTCATTCGATGATCTGAGCGACAACCTACGCGAGCATCTTGTGCCGTTTGAAAGCTTAGTGAATTGTTCACTATCTGCGGATTTTGCCGACAACCTTGCTGCGAGTGTCACTCGCTTTAACGGCTTTGCCCGTGATGGCGTTGATGAAGATTTTGGCCGTGGTGGCAGCCTTGCTAATCTGGGCTGGCGTGCCAAGCGTGCTCCGGATAATCACTTTCTCAACAAGACCATGTATCCGATCAGTGAGGATGGCCCTTATTATGCGATGGTGCTTTGTTTGTCGTGCTTCAACACCAAAGGTGGTTTTCAAACGGACGAACATGCACGTGTATTGAGCCACGATGAGCAGCCTATCAAGGGCCTCTACGCAGCAGGGAATTGCGCGGCTTCGCCAAGCAATACCGGTTATGTATTATCGACTATCGGCCCAGCGATGACATTTGCTTGGATGGCCGCCAATCATATTGCGGAACATTGATACGTTTCTGGACGCAATCGTTTTCTCTTTGCGCGCAGGCTGTTTATAACGGTTGCATGATCTAGCTTCGATGTAGCGCTGGCATTCGGTGCTAGAGTCCGCTTTGTTTTTCGTTAACCCTGTTTACTACCACTCAAACCAACCATGGACCCCGGAATGATCAAGCTTGATGAAAATCTCTATCAGGGATTGCTAGCTGATGCCGAGCTCAGTTGTCGTAAGCGCGCTCATAAAAACTTGCATGCGAGCCCGAATGAACCGGTGCAACGCCTTTGTATTGCCTTGAAAAGAGGCACTTACGTACGCCCGCATCAGCATCAACAAGCCAACAAATGGGAGCTGATTATGGCACTCAAAGGGGCGGTAGATCTGGTGATTTTTGATAGTCAGGGAGCGATTTTACAGAAGATTCGCTTGGCTCCGGATGGGCCGACATCAGCCGTAGAATTACAACCCGGATCCTGGCATACCCTAGCGCCGGTGACACGTGATGCAGTTATCATCGAGGTAAAAGAGGGGCCATATACACCGGCTCAGTCATCTGACTTCGCCGAATGGGCGCCGCCGGAAGGCGATGAGACCGTTGAGCACTTTTTGCAGTGGCTTGGTGATGCTACGGTCGGTGATCGATACACTCAGAATCATTGACGCGGCTTTGTTGCTCAATGTCAGGTATTTCTGTGTTGCTGACGCCATGCTGCGGGTGTTACACCGGTTGCTGTTTTAAATGATTTACTGAAATTGGATAGGTCACTAAAGCCCAGGTCGGCAGCAATGCTATCGATCGCATCGTCGGTTGTTGTCAGCCGTTGCCCTGCAAGGTCAATGCGCACGGACGATTTAAGTGTTTGGTAACTGGTACCGTATTTTTTGAGTTTTCGCTGTAGGGTACTGGCCGACATATTGAACAGTTCAGCCATTTGTTCGATCGTCGGGTTTCTTGATATTTGTTTAACCAGCTGCTGACGAATGCGTTCGTCGAGGGCGCTGTGCTGCAACTCTCGCAGCTCGGCTTCACAGTGCGCTTTGGCTATTTCTGCGACATCCTTATTAGCGGCATTCAATTGCCAGCTTTCCCATATCGAATCCATGCTCATCTCAAAATGCTCCTGATCAAACACAACTTCGCAGGTATCTGAAAGCAACTGATAAGGAAATGCTTCAGGCTCGGAGTAGGCCAGGTGGATCACCATGGGTTCACCTTCACGAGGCTCGTTCAATAGTTGGCCGATGAGTTTATGCAGGTTAATCATCACGCTTAACATCATAAAGCGGCGCAGCCGATCCATCTCGGCTGGATCAATGCCTTCTGCGCATCGAATCATCAGGCGTAAGTTGGTGCGGGCATCGTCACGTACGATGGATGCTTCCATTAACGATGAGCGAGTCTTCAAAAATACACATAACAATTCTGCCGCTTCATGCAGCGTTGCTGCCCCTTGTGCGGCCAGGCCAAGGTTACCGTGCGAACTCAATACAAACGAATGACCGAACGCAATTGCCGATGCAAAGGGATCATCCAGTGCATTGAGCAGATTAATAATCATGGTGCAGTAAGCGGTTTCTGTAATGTGCTTGGGCGGATCGAGTAGGTCTGCCATTGTCAGTTCGCTACCGTCGATCAGCCGTTGCAGGTTGATCATGTTTTCCAGGGCGAAATTACGGGTAGCACTCACATAGCTGCCAGACACATAGTTGCTGGTAGGGGAGCTGGTATTGGCAAGTGTGCTGGCGGGTGTTTTTTGCATGTGACTTTCGTTTTTTTATTGACTATATCCGGCTCGATTAAACGCATCAAGTTTAACCGGAGATGCCTTGGTGATTGTTATATCTGTACGGTTTCAGTCTGTAAATTGTTGGCTCTGTGAGCGCTACCAGAGTATTGATCACATTGCTCCTTCTATCGCTACAGCTTCCTCGAATTTGTCGAGTTGTTCGGCCTCAACTAGTGTTTAAGTTAACGGCTGTACATCATCTATTCATAGAGGGAGCTTACTTATGTTCTCGTTCGTTCGCAGCAGTATTTTAGGTTGCACCTGTGCGGCTCTGGCTATCGCGGCGCCGGTGAACGCACGCACAATGACAATTGAAATCACCAACAATATGCACGGTGTGTATGTAACACCTCAAATCGCTGCGGCACATAAGGCCGATTACCGGTTGTTCCAACTGGGGCAGCCTGCCAGTGAAGCCCTGCGTATTATGGCCGAAACCGGCTATATCGGCGCGCTGAATAAAAACAACCCAGGCCCGAGCGGGTTTCTGCCTGATGGCAGTGAAGCCAATCTCGACTTGAATCGCAATGATGTGCTCGATGGTCAAATACCTCAGGATGCCGACCAAGCCGTGAACTTGGCGGGTACGAATCCGTCACCACCACAAATTTTATTATCACCGGGCAGAACCGGCATGATGACACTTGCGCTTTCGCCAGAAAACACCCATCTGTCGCTGGCTGCGATGGTGATGCCGACCAATGACGGTTTTATTGGTATCGATAGTTGGAAGATTCCAGCAGGTATCGGTACTTGGGAGCTTTCTTCGCCGGTATACGATGCCGCGACTGAGTCGAATACCGAAGTCACTCATACCAATACCGCGAATAACCATGCATGTAACGTTGCGTTAGATGAGAGTAATGGTTGCCCACTGGGCGCGGTCATTCCATTTCATGCGGATGCGGGCAATAACGGCACGGGGCCATTTGGTAGTGGCGGAGAGCCTGTGACGGAAGGCGCTGATACGAATCCACATATCCATGTTCACCGGGGGAATGTAGGCGAGGTGCGCCCCAATCTTGGCGACCTGAATCTGGTGACTCATCGTTGGTTAAATCCGGCAGTGAAAGTGGTTGTTCGTATCACGGATGACAATGAATAACCGGATTAAGGAGATAATCATGACGCTATCAGGGCACATGTGTTTTCGCTGCTGGTTATTGGGGTTAGTGCTCGTTATTGCCGGTTGCAGTGACGATGATGACGAAGGCCCCACCGAGACTGTTGTCCATGAGGTGCCGTTACGAGTTTCGAATCTTACCTCGGCTCAGCCGATGTCGGCGCCTGTGGTTGTTATTCATAAAGCCAATTTTGCACCGTGGGCTGTGGGTGAATCAGCGACTGTTGGTATGGAATTTCTTGCAGAGACGGGGCACGGCGAGTTGTTGGTCTCAGAGCTAAAAGAGCAGCCTCAAGTGATCGATGCCTTTATGATGACTCATGCAATCGAGCCCGGAGAAACGCTGCGCCAATCAATCGATTGGCCGCAAATGCCAGACCTTAAACTCAGTGTTGTGAGCAGATTGATGGCGACCAATGACGGCGTTGCGATGGGTACTCGCATCGTACCGATGGTAATCGACGAAAATAATCGCGCGTTTGTACTGGGTGCCTACGATACCGGAACAGAGTTTAATACCGAATCGGCCGAAACTTTGCCGGTGTCGATTGACGGCGGCGAGGTCGGCCAAGGTTACAACGCTGCTCGTGCGGGTGATCAGCTGACGGCGCACCCGGGTGTTGTTAGCGCAGACGGCGGATTAGCTTCCTCATCGCTGGACAGTCGTTATCGTTTTACCAACCCGGTGGGTGACGCGGAACTTGAGTGCCGTAATTGTCACCAGTAGGGATTAGAACGTGGTGTACGTCCAAATCCTCGCGCGTTCTGCAGCTGGCATCTCTATATGAAGCCGTTGTCGATGAAACCGTTGTAGAACGCTATTGCCAATCTCTCGCCAATCAACCGTGTTGTCCGTGGCTCAGGTTGTTTTTCCATTCGTCCACGAGTGCCTGATTTTGATGATCCCAAGGGTGAAATCCTTTTTTGAGATAATCCTTATAGGGGCGTGAAATCCAGCGCATCATGCCGTGTTTTCCACCCAAAAAGCGCCAGAATCCGCGAATGTCTTTCCATGAAGGCAACTTTTTGTTCCACCAAAGTAAGCGAACAAAACCCACGATGATATGACGGAAGAAAATCAACGTCGCAACAATTAGCATACGTCGCAGGTAAGCCTCATCGCCTTCTGTTGCCATATACACGTCGAAGGCGACTGCCTTATGTTCAATTTCTTCTACAGCATGCCAGTTAAAGAGATCAATAAAGTGCGAATCCACATTGTTGAATTGATTCTGATTTTGGAGCACATAGTCGGACATGATCGCGGTGAGGTGTTCCATCCCGGAAGTGATTGCCAGTCGACGTTTATCCGAAGAGTTTTTTAACTGGCGACTAACGACACCCTCGAAGTATTTTTCGAGTCTTACCACATCAAACCCGAGGTTTGTGAGTGATTCGTTCAACTGTTTGTGTTGGTGGCTATGGTGGCCTTCCTGACCGATAAATCCCCGGATGTCTTCTAACTGTTGCGGGTCAGTAATTTGGTCTCGATAGTTGCGCACGGAGGCAATAAACTCGGATTCCCCCGGCGGAAATGACGCCGACAGGGCAGAGACCCACGCTGACAGCAGCAGGTTGTCATTGAAAAAATACTGGCGTTCGATGTTTTCCAGCCCAAACGCCATTTTACGTGGCTTGATTGGCAAGTTGCCCGTTGGAATCGTATCTGGCGCTAAGGATTCAGCATTCGACATACGTCACCTAGTTTATTTTGTGAGTTTGTAAGCTAATTATGATGGTGGCTCGCAAACTCAGCCAGGTGATTCAGTGGCAAGTTAGTGGTGAATTGCGGTCAGCTTCGGCGTAGCACGACGCCTCTAAACATCTTGATAGGTGCGCGTCTGTCTCATCGTGTTGAACTACCTGTCGCTGCGATAAATCTGATCAATTGTCCGGAGGGAATTTTTATCGTATCAGCGGTTGAATAGTTGCATCTATTAAGTGTCTTAAATTGCTAGTGATTAATCACAAGGAGTTTGGGGAATGTCTGTCAGCGAGCAAGAAAGCGGCATTGCACAAAACCATATCAGACAGATCGAGAATTTGGTCCGACACGAAAACTGTTTCTTGTTAGTACGACCGACGGAACATGATTCAACGCAACTGATAAAATCCGGTTTTCCGACAAAGAGTATGGATATCCATGATAAATCCTCCAATTGGGGACCAATGGCTGGCATGGTGCCCTTGGATCCAGCGTTAAATAAACGCCGAATAGGTTTGCCTGATATGGAGATTAGTCTCGGGGTATTTGCGTCAGGCGCGGCGGTTTCTATGCCCCTTCGGTATTCGAGGGGGGTACTCAATTCGTTATTTTCACGCAATAAAATCAACCGTCTTGACGACTATTACCTTGTTCACCCGCCAGGGCGTCCGCCGATGGTTCGCCGATGTGCAGCTGGTGATGCCGGGGTTCAACCCGGGCGCGATAGTTGTTGTGTGATATGTCCGAATGATCCACGCGCGACGAAGTTTGCGATCCTTATTGAAGGCAATCACGCGAGCGTTTATTGGGTGAAGTTTCCGATTGGGAATGAGGATTTTGGATCGCTAGTTCCTGTCTATGTGTGGGCATACAATATTGGTGGTTGGCCTATGCCGGTGACCGGCGATTACGACCTTTGGATGGTAGCACCTTACTATACCAACGTGCGGCAGCATTCCCGAGTTATTCAGCACAATACGGTGCATGGTCAATCCAGTGCAACGCAATATATCACCAACTTAATTGGCCGATTAAACCATGTCTGTAATCGTGACATTAATCCGGTTTTCCAGCACGGTGCAGAAGCTCAGAATGAAAACTTCACTCAAACGTTAGATGAGCGTTTGGTGATTTTTACTCCGGGAGGGCAGTCGCGCATGATCGAAAAAGTAGAATACGTAGCGATTCTGAAAGAAATGCTCAGCTGCGGTTATCTTGTTTGTGGTAATCCACAATATCGCAATGAAGACCCGGTTATCGGCGGCGCCCATTGGGTGACTAACGAATCACTGTTAGAAAGCCTATCGCGTATTGATCAGAATTTTTATGACGAGATGCGTCGAGCAAGCGCCGACATGAGTCGTCGGCGTTCTTCGGCAGAAGAGCATGGCCGCAGGCTATCATCCATAGAAGACAGGCGTAGTATTGCTAAAGATCGCCGTAAAGGTGTTCATGACATTAAAGCGATGGATAACACCTTCCAATCGATTTTGACGACGCCAACACCGATTACCCACTTGCAGGAAGTCGACTTTCCTAGTGACTACTGCATCTTTGAACAAGGTGAAATTGTCTTTCTGGCATCCATGTGTGACAAAATTTCGCGCTCGATGGGTCTGACGGATCGTGAGATTCAGCAGCTGACGATGCGATTGGATCAAGCTAGACAAGATCTGACTCAAAGTTATGCTAATGGCTCTAAAGCGCGCTTAGGAACTTGGCTCTAGTGTGATCCTTTTTAGTGAGGTTTTTTCTGTTCGAAGCAAACATATTGAATCGTTATTGCACTTCATTTCATTTGAAAGGAATCGAGAGCTAGTAAGGGCGAGCACCGTCAAGGTTCTGTGCGTCGCGCTTCGCATCAGTGATTGTTCGTTGCATCTTAGCGATTTTGGCGCTATCCAGCTCTGAGATTATCGCTGAGGTTTCTGTGGGAGGTATGTTGTTTCCACGCGCGATGCGATCGCAGATATGGGCAAGTCTTTGAATTTCCGATTTATCAAACATGATGGCTCCGGAGGGGAGGTCCGCCATTGATAGTCGTGTCATGGGGGTATCAAATTGCAGTAATGATCGGTATACAGTGTCGGTGTATTTCATATCGTGAACACCTTTGGTTTTATCGGTTGCCAAATGGTGTTCGTGTGCGAGTCTCGACATTTTACGTTTGGATGTTAGCGCAGAACCTACCATGCCGGCTTGTTGAATCTTATTGACGTAGGCTCGATCCTGGTCAATCAACTCCTCGGCGAGCACATGGTTAGTGTGCCAAGCGGCGCCTTGAATCATAGGGTCTGGTCGGGCGTATTGGGGATTCCCACAAACGAGGTATCCGAAGCTGAGCATTTCTTTCAGGAGCGCCGGCAAATCGGCTTGGTCGACCATGCGTGATTTGGCTCCTGGGGTAAACAGAACCAAGGATTCATCCAGTCGTTGTGTGAAATCGATATTTTGTGCTTCAGCCCCATGTTGAAATACACGATTAGCGGTTCGGTTGCAGGCATCGTTTAATCGATCTATCAGAGCGGTAATATATGGCGTTGCCGACGATGTCCCGTTGGGGGTTTCGTAACGAACGACGCTTGAATGGGCTTCCAGGTCTTTGTAGTAGGGCGCGACCATCCAAATGTCGTAGTCGCCGGTCACCGGCTTTGGCAAACCATCAATGTTGTAACCCCATACTAAAACCGGGTATAGCGTCCCGATGTTTTGTTGGCTCGGCGGAAATTTTACCCAGTAGACTTTAGCACTGTTATCCGGCCCAACGATGACGCAAAAAATTGTGTCATCCGGGGATTTCTCTTCACTGACGAAATAGTACTTCACGTTGGGTAGTGTGTTCATGATCCCGGGCTCACAACTACGTACCATATATTCTTGGCAGTTTATTTTCGAACGGTGATCAAACAGCTCAAAGCGGTTAATGATTTTGAATTTCCCGCGGTGGTACAAATCCTGAAAAATGGGGAACGGATAACTGAGTGGAAGTGTTATGGCAGCGCCGTGCGATGCATTCGGGAAACCTTGATTAGGTTGTCCGGCCCGTCTTTTTGAAAAGGCAGGGTCTAGTGGAACCATGCCGGCCATTGGCCCCCAGTTTGACGACTTTGCGTGTATATCCATGCTTTTGGTGGCAAAACCACCCTTGATGAGCATGGTTGAGTCGTACTCCGTTTTGCGAAGAATCACGAAACAATTGTCATACTGCATTTGACGCTCAATCGCGACAACGTGGTTTTGAGCAACGCCACTGGCTATTTCATCGACAGACATCGTAATCGACCTTTTTATGTTTGTATCAAACTATTTCAAAAGATACCGTCCAAGGCTTGCCGGTGCTTGCCGGTTATCTCGCGCGGTATAACTGTAGATGCCTGAGTTATCGGTCCGGCAAGTGAGCGCCAAAGTGAAGGAGATGCGCTGGTCATCCGATGCGATAAACTCGCCGCGAATAATGCCGACATCTGCGCGGTTAACGTACTGGTAGCTTCCTTCAGAAATACTTTGCGGGCTATCTGCTTCAACAAATGTGAAAGTATCGTTTGAATAGGTGCCGGTGTAGAGCTGCCCAGGAATTAACTGAAAACGGCTTTGAGGGTTGTTAACGGCTGTCATCGCGGAATAGATGATCTTCTGACTCTCAAGGTTTTTCGGAGCGCGGCAATAGGTATTGGATTCGGGTTCCGCGAGTGCAGGTGATATTGATATGACACTCGCGAGGCTGGCCAAGCTGGTAAAGAGTAGGGTTGATTTGGCGTACAACGCGCGCATGGCGAACTCCCTTTCTGCATATCGGATCGAGTACAAGCTCCTGAGGTTGTAGAACGGAAATTGGCAGCGGCGTTCGCGTTTTGTTTGTCTGAACGATAGACGTGTCTATTCTGCGGATGAGATGTTTCAATCCGTGATAGTCAGGTTTGTGGTTGAGCGCCGCACAGTTTAATGTGCATATAAACACGTATTTTTGATACGTCCAACGGTAACGCCGCCTGCAAAAGGCTTTACCGTTGTAGAGTGATCAATAGATTATTGATGGGGCGGGACGGCAGTTTTTGCGGGTGTCGACGGCAGGGCGGTGCTAGTGTCATTTGCCGGTTGTTCGATTTTTGCTTTGGTTTCTGCCTTCGTGGTTTTTGCCGCAAGTAGTGCAAGGTTTGCTGCTGTGAAGCAGAATCCCATAAACAGTGCGATAGAAATTACTCCGGCAATTACGATCCGAAACGGCTTTTTTTCAAGTTGATCTGCTGCGCGCTGGAACTTTTCCATGCCTTGCAATGCGAAAATCAAACTAAAGGCTTCGCGAATCATCTCGCCTTTACTGAGCTTTCTATTCAGGTCTTTATCGTCGGTCTGCATCTCTGCCATTTTTGGATGCTTGAAAGCAGATGCAGGTTCGCTATGGGCGGAGTTCTCAGGTGTCTGCTGTTCATTGCCGGTCATGGGATTTATCGCTTGATTCAATTCGGTATACGTAATGCCAGCATTCTACATCGAATGGACGAAGGCTGCAGCTATATACCAAGCAGCGGCAGTTAAGAGCTATTCAGTGGGTGAGTGGCGGGTTCTTCAGATGGATTGTTGTAAGGTCTTCGCAGGGGTAAGTGAATTAGGGGAAAGGGAAACCGTCGAAAAGGGTGTTAAATACGCAGTCGCTCCGATTAGGTATGACGGCGATGCGTTTGTGTTCTGGGTACAGGTCAGTAAGGCCTGCACCCAGACAAAGACATTGGTTACTCCGGTATTAGAATTTGATTTCGCCCCAAACCCAATACTTCGAGCGGCTTGCATAGGTGTCGGGTAAGTCGGATGTACTGAAGTTGGCGTACTTCAAGCCCACGGTGTAGCGTTTGCCAAACGATTTAGCTGCCAGTAAATCGACTTCGTTACCGTAGTTAATATCGCCTTCAGTACTATTGAACTGATGGTAAACCGCAACAAACTTGAAGCCAGCCACTTTAGCGACTGCTTTCAGGTAGGTATCTGAAAGACCTTGTGCAGGGGTTACCAGAAAGACATCAGCCCAACCGTTGAACTTGTGTTTGGTTGCCAGCGGCGTTTGGAAACCATAGTTGCCGTCGTCAGAGCCAAGCACTTCGTAACCGGCTAACAAGCTGTAATCATCCCAGCCGAAACCGAATTCTCCGACCAAATAGCTGGCATCTAAATCGGCTTTTTGGCCTTTCCAGAGACTGACACTTTGTTGCGCGTATTCAGCAGAATACAGTAATTTCCACTTGTTACCCAAGTCGGCTTTACCATTCCAGCGCACGCCGTAGGTATTCATATCAAAACGAATATCGTTGCCTCGATCGCTATGGTTTAAACCATAGTAATAAGCGGTGATTTTACCGACATCGGTGTTGTATGCGACATTGGCAATGATGTCATCAACCTTGGCGTTGAAGGCTGGAACAACCCCTTTGACGCGGCCGATGTAGGCAAGATCCATTTCGAAACCGCTAACATCGTATTGATAGCGGAACGAATCGAACGTTTGTTCGTTTTGACGCCAGCCAACGTTACCTACGAAACGTGCGTTATCGATAATAATGCGTTGACGACCACCACGAATATTCATGCCTTCAATCGGGGTGCTTTGTAGGTAGCCCTGATTGAGTACGGTTATCGCAGGGTCCCCAATAACTGGGTAATCAGAACCCGGGCGCACCGGTGCAAACTCGTCGACACCACCTACGATACGGTTGTCTAACATTTCTACATAGCCTTTAAGGGTGTAGAAGTCTGCAGTTTCATAGCCTAAGCGGGTGCGTATGGTTAGGCCGGATGCATTGTCTCTCTTGCCGTCTTGCTCGACGCTTTCGTAACGTAGACGACTATCAAACTTTACGGTGCCTTCTGAAAAGGCTTCATAGAATGAATCGCCGGCAAGTACTGCCGGTGATGCTGTGGCCAGTGAAAAAATCAGAGGGCGGATAGTGGACTTGGTTAATTTCATCAGAAATCTCCTGATTAACACGTATCTAGTGGTTTATATCTTTTTGGTTTTTATCTTGTGATAACTATGCAACTTTGTTGGCCGCACGGGGGCTGGCCAACCTTTCTTTTTTGATGGGATTCCTGCCTCGGATGGGTTCTACCTTTTTTTGTTTTTCGTAGAGGAACTGCAGAACTTCCGCGCGGTAACGATTGTATTCAAGGGCATTGGCGAGCGTAATCCGGTTTCGTGGTCGCGGTAGCTCGACGTTCAAAATGTCGCCCACTGTAGCGGCCGGACCGTTCGTCATCATCACGATTCTGTCACTAAGTAAGACAGCCTCATCAACATCATGTGTAATCATTATCACGGTGTTTTTTAGATCCGCTTGAATTTCCATAAGTGAATCCTGAAGATGTGCGCGGGTCAGTGCATCAAGTGCACCGAAAGGTTCGTCCATCAGCAGTACTTCGGGCTCCATCGCTAACGCACGTGCTATACCTACGCGCTGCTTCATGCCGCCGGATATTTCATCCGGGCGTTTGTGCATGGCGTGATCCATGTGTACGAGTGTTAGGTTGTACTCTATCCAATCCTTCATTTCGCGCCGTGACATCTTATTTTTAAATTGGGTTTTTACTGCTAGTTCGACATTCTCGTAAGCGCTCAGCCAAGGCAGTAGCGAGTGGTTTTGAAATACCACTGCACGTTCCGGACCTGGTTCACGAACCTCTTTTCCGTGTAAGACGATACCGCCTTGAGTTGCTTGGTAGAGCCCCGCAACGATATTGAGAACTGTAGACTTGCCACAGCCCGAATGGCCGATTAATGAAATAAACTCACCCTTTTTTATTTTTAGATCTACGTCACGTAATGCACAGAAAGGACCTTTTGGTGTTGGGAATTCAATTCCTACTTTGGTCAATTCAAGAAAACTACTCATTGTATATTTCCTTATTTAGGGATTTTTTGTAAGGATCAGGATCACAAATTTGTACTGGACTTGTCCCAACTGACGAACCGTTGTGCCATCAGCATGACGCGATCGAGTAAGAAACCAATCAGTCCGATAACAATCACTGCCGTCATAATGCGGCTGAGCGATGCCGAGCTACCGTTTTGAAACTCATCCCAGACAAATTTGCCCAAGCCCGGGTTCTGCGCCAGCATTTCAGCTGCGATCAACACCATCCAAGCGATGCCGAGAGACAAACGTAATCCGGTGAATATCATTGGAATAGCCGAGGGGATGACGATCTTCTGGATATGGGTAAACCAGCTCAGGCGCAATACCTTGCTGACATTGACTAAGTCTTTATCGACACCGGCGACACCGACTGCCGTGTTGATCATCGTTGGCCAAAGTGAGCAGAGGGTGACAGTGATCATAGATGTCAGAAAAGATTTGGATACCATCGGATCGTCCGAGGTATAGAGGGCGCTGACGACCATCGTAACTAGCGGTAACCACGCCAGCGGCGACACAGGTTTAAATAGCTGAATGACTGGATTACTGGCGCTGTAAAGCGCTGAACTCAGACCAATAACTATGCCGGCAGGTATGGCGATAAACGAGGCCAGCACAAAACCAGCTAACACGGTCACCAGAGAGGTACCAATTTGGTCTACGAATGTCGGAGCGCCTGTATAGGGGCGAACTTTCGCGACATAATCGGGGTTTTCAGCCAATTTTCGTTGATTGCGTTTTTCCTGGCGTTCATAGAATTTTTGTTCTTTCTCACGAGAAGCTTGGTGCNCTTGCCAGAGGTTTTGGGATTGTTCCCAAGCCATGGCGGGGCCAGGAAATTGTCCAAGTGATGTATCGATGCTTTTTGCCGTCATTTGCCAGGCAAAAACAAAAAACAATAGCCCGAGAAAGGGTAAGCCGATTTGTCGAAAAATAGTGTTGATTTGCGCTAGCGGTTGTTCGCCACGCAGCAACAACGCGTAAGGTTCGACGAACTTGGGAAGGTAGAATGAAACTGTCATAACAGAACCTGTCATTGGTGTTTGAAGTCCGGAATTCTGTGTTGGATGTTGAGTGGGGCATCCTTGCCCCGGTTTAGCGTCTGGAATCAGAGTTTGTCATCGGCTTTTAAACCGATAGAAAACTTCTCAAGATAGGCATTGGGATGGATTCCGTCGTAGGCGACGCCATCAATGAATTCCTTCTGAATAGGTTTGAAACCGGTTTCAGAAGCAAAATCTGGGAAGTCTTTTGCATCGAGCTTGCCTTCAGCAATCAGCGCTTTTGCGGCGGTAGCGTAGATATCTGGGCGATAAACTTTCTTGGCAATATCCTTGTACCAGCTATCCGGTTTGTGGTCTGGAATCTGACCCCAGCGACGCATCTGTGTGAGGTACCAAATTGCATCCGAGTAGTAGGGGTAAGTCGCGTTGTAGCGGAAGAACACATTGAAATCAGGAACTTCGCGTTTATCGCCTTTCTCGTATTCAAAGGTTCCGGTCATTGAATTTGCAATGACGTCGGCATCAGCACCAACATAGTTAGGTTGTGAGAGGATCTTAACGGCAGCGGCGCGGTTGGCGTTATTGTTTTCATCCAACCAAGCGGCTGCGCGGATCATCGCCTTAACTACGCGAAGGTGCGTATTAGGGTATTTGTCTGCCCATGTTTTGGAGACACCAAATACTTTTTCAGGGTTGTTTTTCCAGATTTCGTAGTCGGTGATCACCGGTACGCCAATGCCCTTAAAAACTGCTTGTTGGTTCCATGGCTCACCGACGCAGTATCCGTAGATGGTGCCGGCTTCCATGGTGGCAGGCATTTGTGGTGGCGGAGTGACTGATAGCAATGCATCTGCCTGAACGGTTCCTGATGTGTCGCCTTTATGTGGGGCGTAGTAGCCAGGGTGAATGCCACCGGCGGCGAGCCAGTAACGCAGTTCATAGTTGTGTGTTGATACCGGAAACACCATGCCCATATTGAAGGGCTTGCCTTCTTCCTTGTATTTTTCAACCACCGGTTTTAAGGCGTCGGCCTTGATCGGATGAACCGGTTTGCCATTTTCATGTGGCACGTTTTTCTTCATTTCATCCCAGACGGCATTGGATACTGTGATGCCATTGCCGTTTAGGTCCATTGAAAATGCCGTGATGATGTGTGCCTGGGTACCGAAACCGATAGTCGCGCCTAATGGTTGGCCTGCCAGCATATGCGCACCGTCGAGCTGGCCGTCGATAACACCGTCTAGCAAAACCTTCCAGTTGGCCTGAGCTTCGAGGGTGACGAATAGCTCCTCATCCTCGAAATAGCCGTTTTCATAGGCGATAGCCAATGGCGCCATATCGGTCAATTTGATAAAACCAAATTTGAGGTCCTCTTTTTCGGCAGGGCCTATGGCAGTAGCATGGCCTATGGTTGACAGGGTTGCCGCACCGATAACCAAACTGATCGTGGTGCGTTTTATGGTGTTGTACAAAGACATCGTTTATACCTCTAAAAAATAAAAAAAAGGCGCTCAACAATTCGCTAGATATTTGCGAAGTGTTGAGCGCCTTTGCCCGAATTCAGTAAACCGTCTTTGGTTTTCTCCCGGATGTGATGTTCCATCGTTGGAACGCGAATCAGGGAAACTTGTGTGTCGATTTAAACTATTGCATGGAGCGTGCCAATAAAATAGTGCATCCGGTATATGTGTATTTAAAACAGTATCTTATGTGGATTTTTAATTGTTGGGTTAAGGGATTTTATTCCAAGGGATGATGCTCACTACGAAGTCTTCTAAGTTCCAAATACAGATTTGATCATTTTCAGGGCATTGCTACGTAGGAATGATTCAAAACGATCCAGCATGAATTGCTTGTTCAAAAAGGTCTGGAAGGTAAATTTCTGATGCTGTTTTTGCCTTTGCCTTCTCAGCAGGAATTTGTCCGGAATCCTGCATTTTCTTTAACAAAAATATAGCGTCATTGAGTTTTGGCTCATTCGCACGATGTTTGTTAAATACTTGCAATTGCTCTGCGCTGATATGGTTGTTATCAAAGCTGAACTGCATGCCCTGAGTTAGGCTTTTTTCAATGATGTCGTAGTCCAGAAACGCAAAAACCTGTTCATGGATGAGCGCGGCTGCGTCTGAACGATTAAATTCGACCCACTCGGCCGCTTCGGCTAATGCACTAATCAATTTCAGGTGAGACTCATGATTTTTGTTTGCCCATAGACGTGTCACAGCAAGAATCTTTTCTGGTGCGTTTGTCCATATCTGTGCACTGCAGCTGATGGTTTCCCCAATTCCCGATTCCATCGCGAGCGTGTTCCAGGGTTCGCCAACACAGAACCCTTGTATTTCTCCCTGCAAAAGATGTTTTGTCATCTGCTCAGGTGGATACACAACAAAAGCGATCTGACGACGCGTATCAATCCCGGCGCTTTCTAGCCAGTCTCGAAGTTGGTAATAGTGGCAGGAATAGGGAAAAACCGTGGCGAATTTGAGGGGCGGCTTGCCTTGGTAATCACGAATTTGAACATGTTCGTAGAGCGCGGTAGCAATATTCGGGTAATTACGATTCTTACATTGCTCCCATAACTCGCTGTGCAGTTTTTTGTCGAGCGTGACGGCGTTGCCATTGAGTCCGAATGAAAATCCGGTGACTAACGGCGTTTTCAAGCCGCTGAGACCAAGAGAGGTTGCCAAGGCCATCGGTGCCAGCATGTGCGCGGCATCAATCTGCCCGAATACCAGTTTGTCGCGTATATTCGCCCATGAATTTTCTTTGTGTAATTGAATATCAAGACCGGCCGCTTTGAAGAGGCCCAGATGACGTGCTGCGATCAGCGGCAGGCTGTCGATTAGTGGAATATATCCAATATGGATGGTGGAATCTGCCATGCGGAGTATCCCTCATGAGGCATGCAGAAGGTCGTATACATCGATAATGTTACGGGCAATATCAACCAACTTTTCGCCTTTATCCATGGCCATTTTGCGCATGGCCTTATAGGCCTCTTCTTCCGTGAGCCCGCGTTGCTGCATCAGTATGCCTTTCGCTTTATCCAGGTATTTACGATCTGCCAGTTTAACTTTGGTTTGTTCGAGCTCCTGGCGCAAGGCCTGGTACTCACGAAAACGGGCAATGGCGACATTCACAATCGCCTTGACTCGCTGCGGTTGCAGTCCATCAACGATGTAGGCACTAACGCCGGCCTGTACTGCGCTTTCGATAATTTGTGGCGCATCTTGTTCAGCAAACATCACCACGGGATGTGGATTGTTCGCGTTGAGCTCGTTCATGTGCTCTAAGGTGTCGCGATCCGGCGAATCAATATCGATGATAATCACATCAGGTTGCAGGCGGCTGACTTCTTCGGTCAGCCTTAGCGTATCCGACATCCGTGCGACGACCTGATAACCACTGTCCTTTAGCGCTCGCTCTAGGATGGCTGCGCGAGCTGTTTGTTCGTCGATAAGCATCACTTTGGGGGCATCCGTCGCGGGACGAATGCTCTGTAAGCGTTTCTTTTGCCGTGTTTCGTTGAACATCATCAGGTCAGTGCTCTGGTTATCCGGTTGACGACGGTTTGTCTGGGTTAGCTGCAATGTGATTCAGGTCACTTCGATCAACTGAACAGTGCCATCGGGTAGAACTTCATGCATATGGCCTGCGGGTTCTTCTAGCCACTGCACGAGCAGAAAACAAACCGCTGCTGCACAGGCAATCACTTGGAAGAACGTCGATGAGTCGACAAACGAGTAGACCGTCAAGAAGGTTACGCCGCCGACATTACCGTATGCACCAACCATGCCAGCTATTTGCCCTGTCATGCGACGCTTCACTAAGGGCACCATGGCAAAGACTGCGCCCTCCCCAGCCTGAACGAAGAATGAGCAGCACATTACTGAAAAGACAGCCGCGACAATCATCCACGTACTGTTGACTTGGCTAAGGACAAAATAACCCACCATCAAACCGGCGATTAATACTGAAAGGGTTTTCTTCCTGCCAATTTTGTCAGAGATCCAGCCGCCGCCTGGGCGTGCAACAAGGTTCATAACGGCAAACGCGCCGCCTAACAATCCTGCTTTAACGGGGCTAAGATCGAATGTTTCCATGAAGAAAGCCGGTAGCATAGAGACGACTGCCAGCTCTGACCCGAAGGTTACGAAATAGGCCCAATCCAATATGGCGACCTGTTTGAATTTGTAGCGATCCATTTCTGGTGGCTGCTGTTTGAATACGTCTCGATTGACGTTAAAGATTTGCCAAAATTGGAAGATAAAAAGCGCTGCAAGTACAGACCAAAGAATGATGGCTGTGGTTTCGCTAAGTAATCCAACGCCCACTGGGGAGAGCTTCCAGCACAATACGGCCAGTGCAATGTACATGGGCACGTTCATTGCGACATAGAACCAAAAATCACGCACACTGCTGACTTCTAAGCCACCGCTTTTCTTGGGTTTGAAATAGGCTGAACCTTTGGGGGTATTGCGTGCTTTCTGATAGAAAACCACTGAATACACCAACGCAATGACGCCGGTGGTTGCTATCGCATAACGCCAGCCATCATCACCACCGTACACGTAGGCTGCGACTGTCGGCAGTGTCCAAGCTGCGGCCGCGGAGCCAAAGTTACCCCAGCCGCCATAGACGCCTTCGGCTAGGCCAACGGTACGAGCAGGGAACCATTCACTGACCAAACGAATACCAATAACAAAGCCAGCGCCGATAAAACCACACAGGAATCTGAACAGAGCGAGTTGCTCGTATGTCTGTGAGAACGCGAAACCGAAACACAGTAGCGATGAACTTGCGAGTAACAAGCTGTAAACGATGCGAGGCCCAAACTTATCAACCAGCATGCCGATAATGATTCGTGCCGGTATTGTTAGGGCGACGTTCAAAATCAACAGTGCTTTCCATTGCGCGTTCGTCATATCGAACGCTTCCATAATGAAGGGCTTCATGGGCGCGTGGCTGAACCACATCATGAATGTCAGAAAAAACGCAAACCACGACAGATGTAGTGTGCGAATAGGGGGGCTGGAAAAATCCAGTAAGTTGAGCTTGGTGTCAGCCATTGTTGTTCTCCGGACAGTGTCATGTCGGATCTGCAATGGTTATGCCAAAAGGTGCTTTTGTACAGTTAAGTTACTGATAAATAATGATAATTATATTATTTGGCAGCGTGATGAGACAATGTTGTGCACTCCTCTGGCCGATATGTTGGTGCACTGTGCTGCAAGTTCGAGCACAGGTATTTTCTGTCTTTTTAACGGCGTGCATAACGCTTAAATAGTGTGTCTGTACCATCAAAATTCAAGTGCGGAGCAAAACCGATGTGATACGAGCCTATCATCGTGTCAATAGTGTTAAAAAAGGCGTGGTTGTTCAGGTTTTTGATTGATGAGTGGGAATATTTGGCAATGCCTGAATATAGTCAGACATCGAGAATGTTGTTGGTACTAGCTGGTTAGCACCAGCTAGCTTCATTCATGGGTTCTTTAATCAGCTCTTCAATGTTCGCATTGAGAACACGAAAACCGACGTTGCCATAAAGTGTTTGTCTGCCGTTGTCGAGAATCCAAGATGGGCTTCCTACGAGATTCAATCGCGTTGCTTTATGGTAATCCGCTAACATCAATGCCATGGCTTCACCGGTAGAAATAACTAATCGAATGGCTTCTGTTTTGTAGCCGCAGTTTTTGGCCGTGGCTTTCAGAACGGCCATGTCGCCAATATCGATGGCGTGTTCAAAAAATGCTTTTCGTAGTGTCAATGAAAACTGATGAGCTTGGTCAGCGCCGTGTGTCAGTTCTACGGCTTTGATCACCAGGTGTGCGTTGCCGGATGTTTGTGGTTGTATACCTGACCACACCTTTTCGTGAACTTTTGCATCTTCATACGGTGCAGCAGCTTCTTGAACATGTCGGGCGAAGCCATCAAATCCGCCTTTGTTTTTCCATTGGCTCTGCATACGTTCAGAAGTATTGCCGAACAGGTTCATGACATGATTACGGATTTCGATCTGATCACCCCATTGGGCGACGAGCTCTTCGTTTCTGCGTTGTGCAATCCATGCCCATACACACAAAATATCGGTGTAGTAGTGAATGATGACGGGTGTATTCATGTTTGTCCTTTGCCGTTAAAGCGATTGGGCACCGACGGATAATTCGTCTTTTATTTTCGCCAAGGCTTATCAAAATCCGTACACCGATAGCCGTGGAAGAAGACAGCTTGGCACAGTATGACGACAAGAATTCTAACGATTTGATTAAATAGTTATGCAGGACAGCACAACAGAAAAGCGCTTCATGCACACAGTTTAACCTCGAAAACAAAAACCGTTCAAAAACCAATATCGACACCTTTTTACTGTATTTTTACAGGGTTAACATCGATACGGGTTTAAGGAGGTACCTGGGTAATTCATTTACCCAAGCCCTTTATATGGGATTTATTGCGCGTTGACAATGGTTGTAATCGGACAACTGATCGCCGTTACGTGAGTGAAACCGATACGTTGCAGTTGTTCTGCCGCCAAGGTTGCGCGTCCGCCGGTTGCGCAATGTAGGTAAATGGGGGTGTCGGCAGGAATTGCTCTATTCAGCAGTTGCATTTCCAGTACGCCTCGCGGGATAACTTCGGCCTCTGGGTTGGGTGTTTGTGCAGCCTCGGCAGGTTCGCGAACATCAATCAAAAGTGGGGTTTGTGCACTTTTTATTTCTGCCAATGCATCTTTTACAGGAAGACGACGTACATTTACCGCCGCTTCAGCAATTAGTTCAGGCAACGTTTTCATGGATTAACTCCCATTGGATGAATATTTATTGTGCTTGGTGGTTTAACGCGATATCTCGGTTGTTCAATTCAGTTGTCGAGTTTCCGGCATGCCTGTCATTTTTAACAATGTGATCATCGGGCACCAGCGCGTGAAGGCCGACTGAATAAGGTTGGCGGCCACAAAGACAGTAAGCCATAACCACATGGGTGATACCCAAGTGGCTAATGCCAGTGAAATTAAGACAACTAAACCGGCAATCAGGCGCAAAGCTTCATCAATTATCATAACAAGCACTCCTCTAAGTAGAATATTTATAATATTAGCAAAATCTAAATTAGAGTAAAGTGTATTATTTAATTCTAAATTGAATTCGCCTTGTTATTTCGGCGACTATGTTTTCCTTTCTAGTGTGATTGGTAGGAATAGAGGAAGTTATAAAGATAGCCCTCTGCGTGACACAGCATATACGGCCATCAATAACTCAGTATCGAGTGATTCAATCTCCGTAGATGCTTATTTGCTTGATGTTGTGCACAACGGTGACGGTTAAATGGCGGGTATTGCTGTATGAATATTCCGAGCTTTGTAAACTTTTTGGATCTTCTTCGTCTAAATTCGACATATATACGCAGATGACGTGTCGATGCCACCGTCTGCTCAAGTAAAATGCACAGCATTGCTTGCGAGCGAGGGGTTATGGGGTTTGAGATTAATGAGGTGGTACTTTATTCACGCGGTTTTCATGAATACCGGAGTATGTTTAATCTCACTAAAAAGGATTTTAAACGCTCGATATTAAGTGTTGCCGATGGGCCCGCATCCTTTCATGCGAAGATGGCGGAAAAGGGCGTTAATATTATGTCTCTAGACCCTGTGTACGGCTGTTCACCCAAGGATATTGAGCGGCGGTTTTACGAAACGTTCGACGATATTTTCATGCAAATCAAACGTGAGTCAGACGCTGATCCGTCGTGGTGCTGGAGTTTTTACGATGATGCTTATGACATGAAACGACGTTGTGAGAAATCATTTCATCGTTTCATGGATGAATATCGAACCAAGAAGAAACGCGGTTACATCGCTGGTGCGATGCCACATTTGCCTTTTCCTGATTCGAGTTTCGATCTCGTTATCTGCTCGCATTTCTTGTTTTTATATTCTCATGTGTTGGATAAAAAATTTCATTGGCACTGTATCCGAGAAATGCTCAGGGTGGGGCGTGAGATTCGGGTCTACCCGTTACACATGATGGATTCCTCGATCTCGGGTTTTCTTGATCCGATTATGGCGAAATTGGTGGCACACGGGTTTCAGGTTGAATTAGTTCCTGTGGATTATCAGGTAAGGGAACGGGCTCATAAGATGCTGCGGGTTTGCCATCGCTGAGGCAAAGAGTCACCAGTATCCGCAAATTGCCTATTGCACGACTCAGTTTTACTGCCCAGTTTTACTACCCAGTTTTGCTTCAAGGCGTTAAAATCACCGCTGTTTTTATCAGGATGGAAGTGACTATGGGCAGAGCCTATCAGAACCGAAAAGAATCCATGGCCAAAACCTCGGACATGAAAGCCAAGGTTTACAGCAAATATGGCCGTGAAATCTATATGTGTGCAAAAGCTGGTGGTATTGATCCTGACGGCAATTTGTCTTTGCGCAGCATGATAGATCGCGCCAAGAAAGACCAAGTGCCTTCGCATGTTATCGATAAAGCTATCGACAAAGCGAAAGGCGGTGGCGGTGAAGACTATTCAACAGCGCGTTACGAAGGGTTTGGTCCGGGTAATGCCATGGTTATTGTTGAATGTTTGACGGATAACCCAAATCGTACTTTTGGTGATGTGCGCCAGTGTTTTACCAAGACAAAATCGAAAATTGGTACCCAGGGCAGTGTTAGCCACATGTTTGATCACAACGCGATTTTTGTGTTCAAGCATGATGACGAAGAAGCCGTCCTCGAAACGCTGATGATGGCAGACGTCGATGTCGCAGACATTGAAAACGAAGACGACATTATCACTGTTTTTGCTCCGCATACTGAGTTCTCCAAGGCGCGTACGGCCTTGACTGAAGCTTTTGAGGGAATCGAGTTTGAAGTGGAAGAAATCCAGTTCATCGCGCAAACGCCGGCACCAATAAGCGGCGAAGATGCAGAGACTTTCCAGAAGTTTTTGGACATGCTCAATTTTCTGGATGATGTCCAGAATGTCTATCATAACGCCGAATTCTAATCGACGTTTGTGATCCGCAGGCACTGTGTAGCCAGCCCAAAACAGGAATAACCGAGGAACGTCTGCGGTTATTCCTGTTTTTGTATTCGCTTTACTGATGCGACCGCCATGTCGGGTGTCTGTATATATTTGCCACCGGCTGGCTCTCAGTCGCCATAGATATCTTGCAAGGGGGAGCCAATGCAACTGGATTCCAATGATGCGTTGAGTCGTATCCTCGAAGGATTGGGTTTAAGTGTGGATGTGTATTCACACGGTGATTTTTGTGGTCACTGGGCTATTGATACATCGGGTTCTCGGCGTATGCCCTTTCATTTGTTAACTCAAGGCGAGGCCTGGCTGCACCGACCTTCTGCGCCACCGCAGTTGCTGCAGGCCGGCGATATTGTCCTATTCCCCTACGACCATCAACATGTGATGTCGAGTGACTCCGAGAGCCCACCATCAGAGGTGGTCAATCAGCCAATGGATATGGAAGAGCCTGTTACCACGCACATGATTTGTGGATTTTTTGAGTTTCGTAGTCGCATAGCATGGCCTTTGCTGGACGCTATGCCACCGGTGATTATTCTTGATCAAGACGTCCAAGCGGGCTCTAAGCGCGTCGCTGATTTGATCCGAATGATTATTGATGAACTGGCAGAAGAGCGTATGGGCTGTATTGCCGCAGCGAACTACTTGGCTTATCTTTTATTTATAGAAGTGTTGCGCTTGCAAATGGCTTGTTCTGAACAATGTGGGTTGTTGGCGGCATTGGCTGATCCGCGTATTGGCAAAGCATTAAACCTGATCCACCATTCCCCCAGTGAGAACTGGACGCTGGAGTCTCTGGCTGCCGAAGTGGCGATGAGTCGAACTGCATTTGCCAACCGTTTTCGTGATTTGGTTAAAATTACCCCAATGCAATATCTTACTCAGTGGCGTATGCGAGAGGCACAGCAAAGTTTGTTGACGACTGAGCGCAGTGTGGCTGATATCGCAGAAGCCAGCGGCTATCAGTCGGAAGCGTCATTCCGAAAAGCCTTCAAGCTGGTGACGGGGTGCTCCCCGGGTCAATATCGCAAACGTGAGTGTCGATAAGCGGTTGCCCGTTAGGTTTTTATTGCCTAGTTCTCGTTCTTGATGAGATTTCTGCCACAATTTTGCGCATGCTTATCGTCGTAGCTGGGCTTCTGAGATACGTGTCACTGTCAGTTTTTTTGTTTGATTTACCATGCTGGATAACGGTTCCAGGAAAATCACAGAAAGACAATAACAATGAAAAAGCTCAGCCTGATCAGCCTTCTGGTCACTTCGTCCCTCGTATTTGTGGGCTGCAACCCCGGCGGCCTGAATCCGGGTGATGATGTTGATCCGACACCTCCCGTCGTCAATCCACCCACTAATAGCGTCCCTGTTGCTTCCGCACAGGCGTCAGTAACCGAGATTACCGGCACCGGAACGATATCGCTGGATGCGAGTGCATCAACAGATCCGAACAACGATCCACTGAACTACGTTTGGAGTCAGCAAAGCCCTGATCTGCCTCAGGCTCAGATCAGCAGCGATACAAGTGCGGTAGCTCAGGTAACGTTGCCAGCCGTAACGGCGCAAACCGCCTATGTATTCAAAGTGGTTGTTAATGACGGTACGTTATCGAGCATGCAAACTGTTCAAGTCATTCAATATGCAGAGTCGGCGAATAATACGGCGCCTGACGTAATCGTAACTGCATCCGCAACAACAATAGCCGGTGCAGGGTCGATAAGCCTTGATGCGAGTCAGTCGTCTGATGCCGATGGTAGCCCATTGCAGTTCAGCTGGCGTCAATCGCAGCCAACGACGCCTCAAGCCGTGTTGCAGTCACCGCAATTATCGGTAACGCAGGTGGATTTTTCTGCTACGTCGTCGCCGATCAACTATGTGTTTGAAGTTGCCGTATCTGATGGTGAAGAAACCATTACCCGAGCCGTGGGTATTTTACAGCAGCCGGAATCTAACGGAGGAGGGGGTGGTTTTGTGATGACGGCGAGCGAAATACGAGCCGCCGAGCAAGGCCTAACGAATAGCACACTCTTTAAGAGCGTGAAGGCGACGGTTGAAACACGCAATAACACGTTGGTTGATGCGATTACGCCGCTGGCGGCGTCAAACCCGGAGAACGTCAAGCGGGTAGAAACCATCATCAGTGAGACTGATTGGAATTTTTTGTTTCCGCGCCGGGCAACAGAATACACCTATGTTAACTTCCTTAAAGCGATTGCCAAGTTCCCGGGGTTTTGTGGAACTTACAGCAACGGCCAAAGTGATGCGATCTGCCGCAAAGCCTTAGCAACGATGTTTGCGCATTTTGCCCAAGAAACCGGTGGCCACGCACCGGGTTGGGTTGAGCCGGAATGGCGTCAGGGGCTATTTTATCTGCGCGAAGTGGGTTGGAATGAACAATCAACTAACGGCTACGGTATTTGTGATCCAGATTCTTGGCAGGCACAAGCTTGGCCTTGTGGTGTGTTTTCCAATGGTCAAAACAAAAGCTACTTTGGCCGCGGCGCAAAACAACTGAGTTATAACTATAACTACGGGCCATTCTCACAGGCAATGTTTGGTGATGTGTCGATATTGTTGAATAGCCCTGAGCGCGTTGCTGATACGTGGTTGAATCTTGCCAGTGCGGTTTTCTTCTTTGTATACCCGCAACCCCCAAAGCCTTCGATGCTGCATGTTATTGATGGAACCTGGCAGCCTAACGATAAAGATGAAGCTGCTGGGTTGGTTCCTGGGTTTGGGGTTACAACTCAGATTATCAATGGCGGCATCGAATGTGGCGGAAGTGCTGAGCACCTGCAATCACAAAACCGCATCAAGTATTATCGTGAATTTGCTAACCATCTAAACGTGCCGGTTCCTACCAGTGAGGTCTTGGGTTGCGCGAATATGCAGCAGTTTGATGGCGAGGGAGCTGGCGCGCTCAGCATTTATTGGGAAAAAGACTGGGGTTGGAAAGCAAACACCCCCGGTAACGAAGCATTTGCGTGCCAGCTAGTTAATTATCAGACAGCCCATAGCGCATTGATTCCGGATGATTACCTCAAGTGTGTCGATAGTAATTTTGACGTCAGTATTGATTATTCACGATGATGTAAGGCGGGTGGTACCTTAACCGTTCTATGCTAATGAAAAGCCCGCTCAATATTTGAGCGGGCTTTTTTGTTATTGGCCTCTGTATCGACGGTTTTGTTGAGCAATGGATGGCAAAAATGGTGGATTCGGGATAGCTTTAGAACACGGATAAACGCAACTTAACGGGATGTAACACGAGGCTCTATGAAAATGGACACAAGCATTAGGTTCTTAAACCGATTTATCGGCAAGGGGTCTCGGGGCGTTTTGCGCATGGGCATGACTGCTATCTTGGTTTCGTCTGCGTCGACACAGGCATCGGTAGCCTGTACGCAACTGGTGTCTGTCTCACAAAGCGGCACCGCAGCATTGGTGGATCAGCCCACATTGAACCGTCATCTTAAACAATTTTGCCGAGGTTATGCCTCCGAAAAGGCCGGCATTAAGAGCCCATCGTTTGATCTTAGCTTTCGCTTTATTGCCGAAGCACTCAATCGTTTGCCGAAGGCGTCTGCGTTGCCGGTTGATACGTCGATACCTGCATTGGTCGGTCGTTTCTGTGACCGAAAAACTGATACTGGGGTCAGCGACTACGCCTATCAAGACTATCTGGCAACCGTCTCGACTGCTGCTCCAACCTTATATCAGCAGTGCGGAGTGATGGAGCAATCGGGTTTATTCATACGTATCGAGCCTGCCAGCTTTTTACCCCATAACATGACGCTATTGATCAGCAACCAATCTGGCAACGCTGAACCCGCTGAGCTTCAAGCTGCCGGTTCTTCAGAGGTGGCTTGCCACTGGTTATCCGGGTCGGTATCGCTGAGCCGATTGCCAGAGGGTAAGGGCACCATACTCGACTGTACGCGTCAGGACCCTTCGCGTGCGGGTTATGTACGTTTGATCTATTTGAATGGCGGTGATTTACAGACGTTGACCGTACCTTGGCCATCGATGCGTGGGCATCAAAAACGCGCTGTCGAAACGGTGGATAAAAACATAGATACCGCACCGCGCACTCAGACTGACGCGAAAAGTACCAATAAAAAGACAGCGAAGCCGAAAACGAACGGCGCTAATAAGTCGGATGAGGTGATTACGCCGATGCAGGTTGTACCTATACAAGTTGGCCGACCTGCCGCATCGGAAAAAACAATGCAGAAGCAAACGGTGCCGGATTCAAAACCAGCGACACCCGAATCGCCGCGTGCCGAAGACGATGAGCCTCGAGAAAGTTCACAACCTGAGAGCCAAAACCAAGAGGGCAGTGACGCAACGTTCGTGCCTTGAAAAATGAGTGCTGTGAAACGTGTGACCTTATCTGTTTTCGCTACCGGCTATCGTATCTCTCATGGATGTGCATCTACCGGTTGCCCGTAGCGAATTTCTCGCAATAGCTCACGACGTTCAACCGGTGTGAGCTGTTGATCAATCAATGATTCAATTCGTCGTTCCAGATCATCGCTGGCGGTCTTTTTCCAGGGCACAACCGTGATCATTTTAGGTTGTTCTTGTGAGCCGGTTACGGTTGTTTCCAGCACCATAATGTCTGAACTCTGTTGTCGGGCTCTATTGGTTTTTGGTTCTGCCGCCACAGCCACAGTGCTGGCGGAAACGACACAAAGGCATAATCCGCTAATCATCGATTTAGCTGAGATTTTTCGCAAACTGATCATGGAATATATTGCTCCTCAGCTTGGCCGTTAAATAGTACATCATCATGCAGCCGGGCTTTGGCCAGCTGTGTTTCGAGCAAGTATTGCTCGAGACGTTTCTTTTGCGCGTTCAGTGCATCTTCTGCTTGTTGCTTGAGGCGCTTTTCATAACGTGCCTTCAGCGTTTGAGCCTGAAGCAGTTCGTGTTTGGTTTCAGTTTCGAGGCGCTCAAGTTCTAGTGTTGCCTTTTGACGATGCTCCGATCTGCTGATTGTATTAGCACGTTCTAACGCATGCTGAGCCTCTTGCAACAGGGCTTGTATCTCGTTGATCTGTTTTTGCGCTTGCCAACGTCGGCTTGGATACGATTCTGCGGCTTGCCAAACCAATAACCCTTTAACGCGTTGGACCATATCACGCTGTTGCTGACGGACTTTATTGTGGGGAGCGAGCTTCTGTATCCGTTTTTCGGCGCGATCAACCAAACGCCAAAGCATGATCTCGTCGTCACTTGCGAGAGCCAAGCCATCGCCAGTTTGTTGAGCACTGTTAAAGCGTTCTACCGACGAGTTGTAGGTTTTTTGTAGTGTTTGAAGACGGTCGTGCAGTTCTATCTCTTGTTGTGTTTCAGTGTTTTTTGTAAAGGCAGCCTTTTGTGCATCCAGTACATAACGCAAAGATGATTGGCGACCTTGTGCGCTAATCAGGTTGTTTTCGAGTTTATTGATATCTTGCCAACCTTTGATAAGAAATTGAAACGTTTGTTGATGAAAAAGCGGCTTTAACCAGGCGGTGTTGGCGTTGTCTGGCAGTGTATCGGCATGGGAAAACCAATCGTCGCCAGCCTGCTGTGCGACGTCAAAAAGCTCATCAAATGATGTGTTTGTTAACCGTGATTGTATATCGCGGATACGTTTCAGCTCTTTGTAATAATAGGTTTCAGCTTTTTGATACGCCTTGATGGCGTGGCTGGGCGTTTCGAGCTTTTGGTAAATCTGGCCGACCATCAGGTAGCTTTCAGCAACGCTCGGGTCAGCACTAAAAAAACCGGTGAGATAGGTAAAAGGGGTGAGTGCCTCACGGTAGTTTTGCGCTTGCATCGCCGCCCAGCCCCACGCTAATAGAGCATCTGCTGCAGAGGTCGATCGGTAGTCAACTAAGCGCAATTGATCAGTCGCTTCGCTGTAGCGTTTGTGTTTGATCAGAAGCAGGCCGGCATTCAATCGCGCACGGTTTTTTAGTGCTCTGGCTTCTTGGGTATTCGCAACCAACTCATCGGCGATCAACGAGAAATTTGTGACGGCTGTTTGCCAATCTCCCGATGCTTCCGCTTCTATGGCATGATTTAAATGGTAGTAGGCAAGCCAGTATTGTGGAGCGTTCCAGTCGGCGTCGTCGAGTTCACCAATCATCTGTATTGCCCCCTCGTGATCGCCAGCGGCTAATTCCGAGCGTGCGGCCAGGTATCGAAACTCGTCATGCAGGTCGTCGCTGATTGCTTTAGGATCTATCTGGTGTAGTGATGATGAAACATCTGTATGTCGACCTCGATCGAATTGTAAACGAGCAAGGTAAAACCAGGCACGCGCTTGATCTTCATCCGACAAGTGCTGTTTTAGCAGCGGCGCAAATATGTCGGCAGCGGTGTTATCCATGTTATAGGCCAAACTAATGCCACCTTCTAAAAGCTTGGCGTGCGCTTTATGATTCGGTAGATCGCCCTTTTTTTCTCCAACCTTTAATTCCGTCAGAGCATCGAAATAATTGTTTTGATAAAACGCATAGAGCGCAGTGCCATAACGTAAATCTTCAGCTGTCGGCGGAGGTTGTCGCTGGTTATCTTTTGCCAATAGAGGTGCACACACGAGTGTGCTGGCTGTGAGTAACACAGAGCATATGAGGCTGTTAGCTTTACGAATCAATCGATACGCCATGGTAGGGCTACCACTGCTTGATATCGAAGGTGGGTTGAGCGGTGGCGCTGTCGTCAACGATACGTAGTTCGATGAAATGCGCGTCGTCTTGTTTGTCAAAATTCAACGTATGCGCGCGCTTGTAGTCCCTGTCGTTTGGGCCTTTGCCAATAAATACTGCAACTAATTCGTGATCACCTTGTTTAAGGTTCGTTGTTAGCAAACGCTGAATACCACCACGATAGAGAGCATCGATTTGACGGTCGGTATAGAGATAGTGGGTGATAACTTCGCCGTTTAGCGTCAGCTTAACGCTATCGAGTTGAAACAGATTGCCGGTGTCCATAGAAACAAACACGGTGATCTGTGTATCTTCGGGGTATAACAATTCTTCTTCGAGAATAAATAGATCTCGATTGAGGCCGATGACTTCCTTTTTTAGGGATTCAAGCTGCTCTGCCAAGGCTTCTTCGGGTATCGCAGGTTGTCTAGCCTCGGCGTTGCTGATGATGACGTTATCGACATCGACACTTACCCCGATATTCGGAGTTTCAGCTGCCCATAGTGTGCTGCTGAAAATCAGCATCGATAAACCCGTTAGACCTTTTGTGATTATCTTACCCATTGAGAGTTCCTGTTGCCCCAACGCTGGCGAGCTTGTTGAAGGCGGTATATGCCAGGCGACGTTCAGCGCTGCCGAGCCCTTGGCTGGGGAAGAACGCATCGAACAAACCTTCGTCCCCATGCAGTGCCATGTAATTTAAAACAACGGTTTCTACCAATAAATTGACATTGTTAGCTGCCGGTGTCGCTGCAGTGTCTACCGAAGCATCTGGCCGCATCCAACCGATTTGCTGGTGACGTGCTGTATCATTTGGGCCGGTATCGAGCAATTGAGGTTGCCCGGATGGGTCGTACACCAGAAAAAAGGATGCACCGGTTGAGGAGTTATCACCGCTCCAAACCCCTTTGTCGATGCGACCGCTAATAGAATCAACAACTTCGATAGTCCCGTTACTGGCGACCGAGCCATCACTGAAAACATAAATCATTACTGGGGTATTTACCCTGCGCGCATACTCGAGTACGGCGCCGATGCAGCGCCCTGCGCGAAGGTCACGACTTTCACCGGTGCGACGATCGCCAGTGTGATAGTCGTAGCCGCCAAGCGTTATGGTACCAGCGGCGGCACGGCCATCCATGACTAGCTTCATGACGGAGGCGGTTTTACGGAATTCGCGATCAGACGCAAACTCGTCAGCGGTGAAGATGCCATTGGCACCAACAATATTGGGGTCGATGGATGGATCAAGCTCAGCCGGATTCGAGAATCGTTCAAGTGTATCGGCGCTTTTCAAATATTCGCAGCTGATGCGTTCTTTTAGGCGCTGATCTTCCTGGCCCGGCATCATGGTTTTACTGAGATCAAGACGCATATCCGTGATGCGTTTCATGCTCTCCATAACCGCAACAACATCGGCCGGGTCGCTGAGTATTTGGTTCAGATCGCCAACATCGACTAGGCCACTGGCATCAGAAGGGCGATCGATTTTTGTGGGGCGTAATTCTGGATCGATCATCATGGCCGGTGCCATTGAGTTTCCGCCTGAAACAGATGCACTGGAGCCAATCAATTGCAGTAACTGCCCCCGGGCCCCCGCTTGGTATATGCCGTAGGTTGGGTTATGTGGATTATTGCCAGTGTCGTTGTCTGAGCGACAGGGGATAACCGCACCGTTAACGCCGGCTTGGGTATCTTCGCCGGCTCTTTCGAGAATACCGCGTAACATCGCTGATTCGGAATGAAATAGCAGACCGAGTCGATCGTTGACAAAATCATTGGAGTCGGCGTTATTCGGGTTCTGATTTTGCGGAAGAAAATCCGGTGGAACGCCGAGCTTGGTGTAGCCGGCTGTGCTCAGGGCATCACGTTGCCCGGCGAAACCACCCACCAGCACATTGGAGCCTGCGATATTGGCACCGCCGGCTAGATCGAAACACACAAACGGAATTTTTCGACCGGCAACGTTGGCCAGATCGCAACTGGCGGGATTGTAGTACTTGTCTAATAGGTCAGGCGAAATAGCATGGGCGCGCTCGCCTAACAGGCTCAGCGCAGAAGTGCCTAATAGCGTCGCTGTGCCGGCTCGAAACCCTTGTGCGATGAACTCGCGGCGAGATACCGGCTTTTTGTGGCATTCATGCGTTAACGGTGCATCAGGGTTGGCGCTCAGGTTTTTCAGACGGGAACGTTTGCTCATGGTCGTCTCCTTATTGAATCATCAGTGCGCCGCTACCAAGAACGGCAGCGCAAACCGCTTTCACCACTTCTTCGGTACGGTTCGGATTAGTGGGGCAGCTACCATTACAACGGGCTAATCCGTCAGGATTACCATCGCCGTCGCTGACATAGGCACCAGCACCGCCATCAGCCTGTGGATCCCAAACATAAGGTTGGCGATCTTCAGTGGTCGTAATCAACGTGAGTAGTTCGTTACGCAGTGTAGATTGATCGGGCAAACCATCGATTGATGGTGGGCGACTGGGCTGTGATTCAAGCTCGGTATTCAGTGTTTTTTGCGTGAGCGGAATAATAATATGATCAAGCCATTGCTGGTCGGTTATCGTATTGGCTGCAACCGCTGTACCGTTGCCGAAAATTGGGGTTGCTGAGCCAGTAAAGAACGATGTACGTGCACCGGAATCTTTAACTAACGCATCGCAGTAGGCGATAGCAAGCTGCGTGACGGCCATCTGATGGGAAGAGAAGTAAGCGCCGAAATCAGCCACTTGAGGTAAGGATTCTCTGACACGGGCGAAGGTATCCGCAACTTGTGATTGTGTTGTCGGGATGCCGGTTATCTGTGAAAACGTGAAATTGATTTTGTCGAAGGTCCGTATTGCCAGCGCCGGTTGCTGCACGTTTTGTAGGTTGTAGTTGAAGCTGCCGAAGGTCGGCGGTGTGGTGACACTGGTTTTTCCGTCCATTTCATCAAAAGCTAGGAAGAACATATCCTGAGATGCTGAGATTTCCATGCCGATAATGCTGCCAATGTCTGACATTGGCTGACCCGATGCGGTGTAGTTGTCATCGCCAACGGTTGTGTCGATGTTGTTCCAAGCCTGGCCTGTGCCGACGAGTTTACCGTTGATACCCAAACGCATTCCACGGATATCAACCGATTTGACTTGGTCTGAGTCTGGGTTGAGATTGACAAAAAACGGGCTGTCGAACAAATAACTGTAACTATCAAATTGGCTTGCTTCAAAAACAACGTAACAATAGTTAATACGAGTTCGTTCAGCATCATCGAGAGAGGTATGGCATTCTCCCGGGCGATCGAGAATCTCCGCGATACTGAACAGTAAGAAGTACTTCTGGCCTACGCCCACCGAAAAATTCTGACTGATCTGTGTCGTCGATAATTCGCGATTATGAATCGCTGCCATACGCACGTTACCTGCCCACGGGCGGGTATTGCTGATGGTATTGCCGAGCATAAAAGCGAAAGATGCATCCCAGTTGGCTAACAGATCGGCATCGGTTTCATCGTCGATAGTCGCCTCGGTGGCGTTAACATAAATGCGTCGCCCGTTGACGGGGCTGTATGTGACGACCAAATGCTGCTGGCTGGCTTGGGCGAGTTCGGCATCATCGTCGGTTGAAACCGGGTCGCCGGTGGCATCCGTTTGTTGATTCCGATTTGAGAACACGTAGTTGTATTGGTGTTGATTGATCATGAAATTACGGCTGTTACGTGAGCCGGCGTAGGCGGCTATCCAGGCGTTTTCCTGGGTCACGTTGTAGGGCGTTACCCACATTTCAATGGAGTATTCACCGCCGCCTGCGATTTTATCAAACAGCTTTTTACTATTTGCTGCGGACGCTTGTGCGCGACCGTTGATGAAACGAACCCCCCAGCCCCCTAGCCATTGGTATTCACCAGTCAGTGTGAGTGGCATTTCGGGTTGTATACCACTGGTATCGGCGACTGTGGTGCCACGGCCTTCACGAAACTCCCACTTGGCAATAATGTTATCTTCAAAGCGGCCACCTGCTGTTGCTATGATGCCGTCACTTTCAAGTATCTGCGCGGTTGAGATAACCAAGTTAGGGTCAACTTCATCGGGTTGTTCGAGTGTCGAAGAATAGGCGGCAATAACCGATTCCATTGCGATGGCACTCTGTGGGCAGTTGACGCCTCCGCCGGTATCCCAGCAGTTGTGGAACTCACTGGCAAGGCGCACAACAAACCGTGAATCTGATGGGTTGCTGAGGTTAATTTTACTTTGTGCAGCGGCATACGCTGTGTTGATGTCTGCGGCAGCAAAAAACGGCGTTTGGGCAAAGGCAGCATCGGGTGCGTGGCAATCGGCACAGTGCGTAACAAGAAGGTTGTGGATCGGACTAAACCCGGCGGATGTAGCAGGGAATAGCAAACTCGCTGCGGGTTCGTAAGGTGACCTCGGCGTTAGCTTCACGTCGCTGGTACTGCCTTCATTTAAACCTTGGGCCCATTGTTCGATATACCCGGTGATCGTTGTGGCACAGGTGGCAGCTTGTGCCGCCCCTAGCCAACAGTTATGGCCACCAGCCGCGCGTGATACCACCGCTGAGTTGGACGGATCCAGTAAGTTGGCAACCTGTTGGGCTTGTTGCCAGGCGTAATTGACGTCGGTGTTATCTGCGAAATGAATCGGCCCAGTGCCGCCGCGTGTATGGCAGGCGCCGCAGCGCTCTGGGGCAACGAGGTTGTCGAAAAATGCAGTTTTGAAGGCTTGAATATTGGTATCTGCCGGCGGAGGCCCTTGGTAAACAAAACCGCTATCACCATCGCCATCAGTTGGATCAGGCTCTCGATCGGATCCGCCACCGCCGCTACCACCGCTGCATGCGCTTAGAATTAGGGTTGCAGCAGAGACGACAAACAGTTTTCGCAGAGATGTTTGGCTCGTATTGGTTTGGGGATCACTCGCAGAGTTGGGGAGTAATCGTGTTAAAGCGTTTCTCATCACGTTTCTCCTATTCAACCGCTTCATTAGCGCAGTGAACGGCAATGTCGGCGAACACGGTTTTCATATCGTAGCCGCCCTGAAATGTTGNAATCATGCTGTCCATGGCTGCGCGGTCAGATTCGGCTGCATCACGCTGGCATACTGCGCGAAAGGCCTTTTTTACTTGGCATTGGGCAAACGCTTGTGTATTGGCGAGCTCCGCACCTAATGAACGGGCGCCTTTCCCCTGTGTTACCTCACTGGACGACCAACCGATTTTCTCGACATTAGCAGACGCTCGCCAGTAGTTGCTCCAGCGATCATCCGGGGTTTGGAAGCCCGGGTTAAAGTTGTCGGCATTGATATGGTATTTCGGTTGCACGGTATCGGCGGTGTATACCAGTTGGCCTTGTGCCTTACGCGCTTCTTCGGTGGCCCCGGGAGCGTCTTCTTCTGTTGGGTAATCGTACTCGTAATAGGCAAAGGCTTGCGCTAGAGGGTCCATCCCGGCGTGACAGCCGATACAGGAGTTCAGAAAGATACGGCTATCGCCACCAGGACTGCGGCTGACGTCCTGACGAATTCGATCAGCGGGAAGGTCAAAGACTTTGAGTTGTTCCAAATCCATGCATAGATGGTTAAGCAGGGTGAAGCGAAACATCGCCCGATTTGTGCCATCAACAAAAAACGCCTTTGCTGCTGCGCGCGTGCTGAATATTCCGGCAATAGCCTCGTTCGGTTGGCCATTTACAGAGGATTGTGGCACTGCTTGAAACTGGCTGGTATCTGACAAGTTTGTGTCTGATTTTTCGAGTGCCTCATAGTGCGCGTTGTTGTTAGTTGCGTAAGCGGGGAGGGATGAGCTGGTGCCGACATATAAGGTTGAGCCGGTCAGTAACTGACGAAAATCGGCTTGATCACGGACTAGGCCAATGACTAGAGCGCTGTAATCGTTAAGCGGAGCAAAAACGCTTTGTGCTTCGTTAGTCCAAGGTGTTGCCCAGTTTTTAACCGTGGTGTGGTAGAAGCCGGGGTTGTCTTGATTATCGATCGCCAGCAAGGCGGCTTCGCGAGCACGACCGTTCGCGACGAGGGCTTCCATCTCATTCAGTAACGTATCCGTTGGGGGTTGAAATTCACTATCAACAGATGCTGTTGTTACGGGTGTTCCAACCAATCGGTCGTGAATACGGCGGGCCTGTTCACGATCAGCAGTATCCGCGAGGGTTGATCCGGTAACTAAAGTAGCGGTTGCGACTATGCCTGTGCACAGCCAGCGAAAAACACCTGAACGATCTGCGATCATTTGAACTCCCCTGTTACTGATGCCAGACCAGCATGTGCCACTGGCGGTTATAACGTGCATCTAGCCGCATAATTGCAGTGGCACGCTGTCGCTCGTATATTGGTTTTATTGTTGATTGGCGACGATTTTAGCATCAGGGTCCATTATACACAGACGTTCCGAGTAACCACTCACTGACGTCCTGAGGCGTGAAGATGAGCACACTATTGGTTGGATACCATAATCTAGGAAGGTGGCGTTGGTTGTGTTTTTTACGGAGCAGAGCGCCTGAATTGGCTGGGTGTTTTATCAAACCAACGTTTGAAAGCACGATTGAAATTGGCGCAATCGCTATACCCTAGCATGTGTGCGATATCTTCAACGGGCCATTGGGTTTTCAGGAGACACTGGGATGCGAGTGTTTGTTTGATTTCATCGGTAATCTGTTTAAAACCGCTGCTTTCACGCGCGAGTTGGCGATTGAGTGTTCGACTGGTAACGCCCAGTTTATCTGCAACAGCAGCTTGAGACATAAATTCCCCGGGCGACTTTAGTAACCACTGGCGCACTTTATCAGTAACCGATCCTTGAGAGTCTGTTTGCAGGCTTTCAAGAAGGCCTCGGCATTGCTGCTCTGCGATTGCTGACAAGGCTTCGTCAGTAATACGTGTATGCAGAGTATCTGTCTGCGCATCGATGACAATGGCATCGACATCGCCGATCTCGACTGGCACTGAAAAAAACGCGCAGTAAAAATCTCGATCAGCAGCGAGTGTTTCGCTGATGCAGATTGTTTCAATACCTTTGTGGTTTCCAAACAGTTCTTTCCAGATAGAGTAGAGACTCGTTAGTGACGTCTCTAATTCGAAGCGCCTGATCGTGTGATCGGTTGCATTGGCGCTGAACTGTATGATGAGCCTATTCGCTTCACGTATCGGCTGGATCGTCATCAGCTGATTACGAATACTGATGTAGCGCCCGGCCATATCTGCGGCTTTCTCAAGCGTAGTGCTGCTCATCACGGCGTAGCCAAGGAATCCATGCGTGCTGATATTGAGGCGTTTACCGAACTCAAGGCCTAAATGCGGATTGTTGGTCAGCGCGATGGCGCCCTTGATAAAGGGGGCATATTGCTGATAGCTGATATGTTTGTTTGCGCAGGCAAGGTCTGCCTGATTCAAGCCGGAACTTTCTAAAAGTTGGTCAGTTTCCCAGCCATTATCTGCTAAATACTGCTGTAGTAACGCTGCATAATTTGCCGCGATCAGGCAATCATCATTGGGTTGCAACAGTTGATCTTGATGCTGCGCTAGCCAGTGTTGCTGTTCGGATATTGTTGGATCTTCCGGTTGGTATCGATCTGACTTCAACCCCTGCATGCCGATTGCCTATATTTGCGGTTTATTATTATGTCGCCATTGAGCTAGCGGTTTACGCCGATGTCGCGGTGTCTGAAAATGACTATTTTGTTGTCTGAAACTAACCTTTTTTACGTTGTTGTGTAAAGCGATGATGTCGATATCGTCCATAAATGAATAGGAGTCATTAATGTCTCAGCCGCTGCAAACACGTTCTTTGGGGAAATGCCTGATTACAGGTGGTGCCGGATTTTTGGGTCGGAATATTGCCAAAGCGCTGGGGCGTGAAGGTGTGCAAGTGGTTATTGCCGATCGGGTTAAGCCGCAAAAACTGAGTGATAACGAAGAATTCATTGAGTTAGATGTCACGGATAGAGACAAGGTTTTGGCCGCGTTTGCTGATAAGAACATTGATACCGTATTTCATACCGCGGCCATTATAGAGCTCGGCGGAGGTTCAGCGGCGACACAAGCCTATCGCCAACGATCGCTAGCAGTAAATGTTCAGGGAACGCAGAATGTTATCGATGCATGTCAGGCCGTCGGTATTGGTAATCTCGTGTATACCAGCTCTAATGTGGTGTGTTATGACGGTCTCCCTGTCACCGGTTTAAACTCGGATACTCCCTACGCATCGCGTGTTTATGATATGTACACTGAGTCAAAGATTGCGGCGGAAAAACGTGTGCTTGCGGCTAATGGTCAATCCGGTCTTCTCAGCGTCGCCATTCGGCCGTCCGGTATCTATGGTGCGGAGAGCAACATGATGCTGGATAAATTTGTTGCTGAGCTGGCTGCCGGAAAGTTGGTTGCTGCAATTGGTAATCCCAACGCGGTGCATGAAAACTCGTTTATCGACAATCTTGTACATGGCCATTTGCAGGCAGCCAAACATTTGGTTGACGGCAATCGTTGCTGTGGCAGAGGCTACTTTATTTCGGATAACGAGCCGCAAAACTACTTTGATTTTTTCCGGCCTTTGATCGACGGCTTAGGTTACAAGTATCCGACGTTTTGGATTCCAATGGGAATGCTGGTTCCAATCATGCAACTATGGCAGTGGTCACATTTCAAATTCGGTCTGCCAGCGCCAGCGATGTTACCGAAAGAAATCGATAAGGTCTGTGTGACTCATATTTCAGACACATGGGAGTCTAAGCGAGACTTGAATTATGAACCGCTGGTGAGCGTATCGGAAGCGATGGAGGTTTGTTTACCTTATTGTCGTCGATTGCACGATCAGCTGGTTAGTCAATCATCAAAGAAATCAGGTAATACGGAAGCCGCCGCATGAATTATTTTTCTGAGCGTTATGGTCCGTGGGCAATTATTGCGGGTGCCAGCCAGGGTATTGGTGAGCAGTTTTCGCGCCAACTGGCTGCAAAAGGGATTAATCTGATCATGATTGCTCGTGGTCTTCAGGATTTACAGCGTGTTGCTGAAGCTGTTCGCAGTGAGTTCGGTGTAGAGGTTGAAACATGTTCGCTTGATCTGGCGGCCACCGACCTTCCTGAACAATTGGAGGCCCTCACTGGAGATAGAGAGATTGGCTTGGTTGTATACAATGCGACCTACTCGTATATTGGCCCGTTTCACGAAGATACCGCTGACTCACGTCAGCTTTCTGTAGATGTAAATTGTCGAGGGCCGCTGGTATTTATCGATGCGTTTTCTAAGCCCATGGCTCAGCGTAAACGTGGCGGTATTATTCTTGTTTCTTCGATGTCTGGTTTTCAAGGGTCAGCACTGGTTTCAACGTATGCGGCGACCAAATCATTTGTAACGACCTTGGCTGAAGGTTTGTGGGAAGAGCTGCGACACGACGGTATCGATGTTGTTGCTTGTGTCGCAGGTGCAACACGAACGCCGAACTTTAATCGGTTGACGCCGGCAGATAGGGCCGGGTCTGCATTTCCGATGGAACCTGAAGATGTGGTTTCGCAATCGCTTGTTGCGTTAGAAAACGGTAAAGGGCCAACGTATATAATTGGCCGTATCAACAATCTCGTCGCTTTTGTATTACGTCGATGTCTATCGCGCAGAGGCGCTGTGGAGTTTCTCAGTAAAGCAACGCGCAAATTGTATAGCTAGGGGTGTTTGGTATGGAAAAGTACGTATTTACATTGTGGCCTGAGACGCCGATGAGAGCGGCCCAGCGCCGCGAAGTATTGATTGACGAATGCGCAGCTGCAATTCTTGCACATTCAGTAAACAGTCTCACCATAGCGGTTGATGATGAGTTTTCGACGGTAAAGTCACCGGCACCTAAGTGGTATAAGGGCGATCCTCTCGTGGCTTTAGTATCCGTTGGGTTTGATGATACCGGTGCGTGGCAATCTGTGCATCAATGCTTAATGGATGCAGGCTTTCGTGTTGGTGTTTATCGTACCGACCAGAGTATTTATAAAGATTATGGTGATAACACGCATTTCAAAAAGCGGGATTGGCCTGATGGTGATCGTTCACCCTCGGTATTAGCGGTAACGCTGTTAACACGTCCGAAGAAACTTGATCACGCAGAATGGATTCGTCGATGGCATGGCGGTATGTCGCCGGTGTCAGAGCGACTTCAACCTCGAGCTAGATATGTGAGGAATGTTGTAATGGAGCGATTAACTGACGATACGCCTGAGTACGATGGTATCGTAGAAGAGGCTTGGCCTTCTGCGGAGCATATCACCAACCCGTATTTGTTTTACTGTGCGAGCAACCCATTGCAATTGGTGAGCCATATGGCGCAGATGATTCGTGTGATTACCCGGTTTCACCAAATGCGTAAAATTCGAACGGTGACGATGAGCGAATATATGATGCGTTAGTGATTTTGACTTCCTTGTGTTGGCGTCTTAGGCAATCACTCGGTGTCGTCTTCGCTAGAATCACCCTCTGGTGTTATCGGTGTTGAAGCATTTGGCATAGTAACGCCTTCGGGTGTTTCAACATTTTTGGCGACGGTCATTGTTGAGCCTAACACATAGTTAGTTGACGCCATACCTGCTGCTTTCGCATCGATCGGCATTTGCTCATGTGCAAACGGATCATTTTCAGCAATCACATAGTTTATTGACGTCAGTATGATTGCGCAAAGCGTTGCGTTTATTGATTTCATGAGTTGTCTTCCAAGTTGAACAGTATCCAAGTCAGTGTCGTATCACACGGTGCAAAACGATCAAATTCAGCCTTCAATAAGTTTCCTGCGCGATCTTCGACTCGAAAGTTATAATTCTGATTGCAGCCGTTTATCCTACGCAAAATCCTACCGCCGTCGGAGGGAATCGTTCTTGCTGGACGAACAAGGTTGGGACCCCAGTCCGTTTCTGTAATTGGTTGTACCCGTAACGCATTGATATCCGTGTCGGAATTATTAATTACCGTCAAATTAAAGGAGCCGTTACGATTGGCGGAACTTCCACCTCCTCCAGCTCCGCTTCCACTGCTAACCCCACCACTTCCATTTTCTGAGCTTAATAGGCCCGGCTCACCCTCTTTTTGCAGGGACCAGTCACAGCCGCCAAGCAATATGACTAGAACGACAACAAATAAACGTGACATTGACCACATCCTTTGGAATTAAATAATGGGACAATGATAGGTGTTAGTTTCTTGACCTTCAATGGTTTGTAACGATCTTGTTACGAAGAAAGCACTGACGTACATCTAACATTATCAGTTTCTATCCGGCCGAGTGATTGGATATTTTTTGGTGCATGGAACGTAAAGCATTTTATTTCACGTAGACTGAGCGCAGCCCGACTAAATTCGTTGATTCAAATTGCCATACAAAGCCAATAAGTTAAGCAGATTGTCAGCGCAAAAAAAGGCCACTCGCTTGAGTGGCCTCGAGGTTGGTTAAGGGGTTACTGTTGGGGAATCTTTTCAAGCAGTTCCGGTGCAGTAACAGTAATGGGTCCGAGCCCCAAATATGAGTTGGCCTGAGTGTGCATTTCGGTGGTTACCGCCTCAGGATTACCTTCGATAAATGAGCCATGTTCCCCTTCTCTAAACAGTGCAGCATCTCTCGAAGGGTTGATTACACTGGATGTTCTTTGCATCAGAGGTGTATTCCATATCATTGGTAGTGTGCCTGCAACGGCGGAGTATACGGCGTCTTGTCCGAGTGTGAGGCGATTGGGAATGGTTGTGTCATCACGCACCATCATCATAAAGGCGGGGGTATCTGATGGAATTTGCTCAATTAGGTTGACCGGGTCTGCTGGTGAAAGAACGGTCTGAGCTGCAAAGGCAAATTGATTGAACACGACGTTTATTGCTGCCTGCTGCTCAGGAGTTAGTGTTGCCCAGAACATTTCAAAACACATTTCACCGGAGATATTGTCAGGCGTACAATTTTGAGCTTTGTATGCTCGGTATGCAGCACTCTGGCCGTCTAGCACACCGTCTCTCAAGAAGTTACCAAATCGTGATGAGCCGGTCAGGAAGTAACCGATATCGCCACCTGGATTAGCAAATAGCGAACGCGTGTTATTGAAGAAGAGTATCTCTGATGCCGGGTTTTCAGATACCGGGCGGTTCGATATGGCGCTATAGCCAATACCCACCATTGCGCCAAGGGAGTGACCCACGAATGCGACACCGTTGCCCAACGGACCTACGGTAGTTAAACGCGTTAATGGATTCAGTGAATCTATATCTCGCGGGTTGTCGTTATCCAAGTTCAGTGACACTTGGAACCCCAAACCTACCCGCAAGCTAAGCTGATCGACGATTGCTTGCCGTAGGTTATCTCGTCCGACAGGCAAATACTGAAGATTGAGAAAAACGCCAGGGTTTTCAGGAGTGGTGACTATCTTCTTATCACCATCTTGGATGAAGCGATCACCGTGTAATGGAAGGTCGATAGCGATTACTGCAACGCAGTTCCCTCTGATTAAGCCGGGCGCAAGAAACAAAAGAGTAGTTTTGCTCAACGTAATGCCATGCGCATAGATAATGACCGGCATACGTTCCGGGCATGTTGCAATATCGGGGATAGCCATCAAGTAGGGAATCGTTTTCTGGTAGCGTACTTGTGGCACTGGAGCAAATTTGTTGATAACTCGATCCGGGTCTAATTGGCTTCCGTCAGCCAGTGTGAGTTTGGCACCGACTAACGCTCTGACCACTCGAGCCTGTGCAGCAGGGTCTGTCTGTGCAGCTTTGACTTCTTCAGCAGATGTGTCTAGCTCAATGAGCTGACGGGAGAGTGTTTGTTGATCTGCCGTGCTACCTGTATTAAGAGCATTTAACAATACTGCAATGCTCGGCATTCCTGCCGCCCATGGCGTTTTCATCCAAGCACTGTTTTCGACTTCCTGATTCAGAAAAACAGGGATTGATATTGTTCCTGTTGAAAACTGAATGTTGTCATCAGGGTCAGGATCACCGACCTCGACGGTTTCCATGTTGTAGAGGCCGGTCAGGTCGAGGTTTTTAGGGTTGGCTGTTCCGCGCCAAGCATCAGCAGCGGAGCCACCTTCACTAATTTGCACGATGGCTTCGCCGGTAATGCCTTTGGTGCCGTAAGTGACATCTCCGGCACTGGATGTGGTGAACCAGGTTGAATAGACAATTCGCTCACTGTTAACCCCAACACGAGAGAGCAGTTCATCGGCTAGTTGAATGATTTGCTGAGCGGGTTGCAACGATTCTACTTTTACCGGATCTCGTGTTTTTAAGACTGCATATGAATCAGTAAAACCTACCGGATTGTTGTCGCCATCTTTTAGTTGATCAGTTATCGCAAACATATAGTTTGACGACGGGTCGAGAGGTTTTGTTAGCAGTACCGTTAGCGAATCTGGCGCCGTCGGCGAGACAAAGACAACAAAGTCGGCATCTGGATCGAGCGTTGATGGGTCATAGCTGGGCGTTAGTGGCTGGGGAACTTGTTCCTCGGGAGGCGTTGTCAGTGGGTCATCAATCTTGATCATGTGGAAGCTATTGACAATAGAAGCAGGAGCGCCGTCTAAAGGCTTGCCTTCAAAATTAATAATGATTGGTGTGGTATTGCCCCAGCCGTCACCTGTGTTAATCGCGGCAAACGGGTTGTTGAGCGATGGATCGCTGGTGGGCAAGTTGAGTCGTCCTGTTGTTGTGTCAACCAGCAAGAAACTTGGTGGGTCGACAGCCGCATTGGCGCCCTGGAGCTGAAACTTGATTTTCGTTTCAGCTCGAAGTGCTTCTTGGATATATTCCTCGTAATTGGGTGAAGTCGCGGTTCCGCTGAGGTTTGCATTATCACACGCTGCGAGCCAGATTACGGGTGCTGCAATAAGCAGTTTCAGGCAGTTTTGCATAGTTCGAATAGTCATTCTCTTTCCTCCTGACAAGCCGCTTAGAAGCTGTAGTTATATTGAAGTGCGAAAAGTGAAGCGTTGCCGGTTGCTTCGTAAGGCCCTGACCCAGTCAAACCTTCTTCGTTAAATGTATTGCTTTCACTGAAAATGAAGGTGTAACCTGCATCGATACTTTGATGCTCAGCGAAGTTCCACGTTGAACCAAAGCTAAGCCAGTATCGGTTTGCATCGGGAATGCTCAGTGTGGGTTGTCCTGCGCGTTCATCATAAGAAATACCAAAGCGAATTTTCCATTCGTCGGCGACATCTGTGGTGGCTCCAATCGAGTATTGCCAGCTGTCTTTGTAATTTTCTTCTTTCAAGAAACAGACACCGGCCGCACCTTGAGCGTTACATATGGGGTTAGTCGCCCGAATCTCTTTAAATCGGCTCCATTGTGTCCAGTTGACGCTGTACTGAATCGACCAGCTCTCGTTGATATCATGGTAGCCGGCAAACTCAGCAATCGCTGGCAGTAAAAGATCAAGTCTACCATCTACCTTCAAGCCCTCTGTGCCTGTAATTGCACCGGTATAGTCTTTAAAATCACCGTCGAATTGCAGATTAACTTCACTTTTGTAGGTCAGTCCAAAGCGATGGTTATCGTTAACTTCGTAGAAAAGACCAGTGTTCCATCCCCAGTCATACGCGTCGCCCGACATAGATATCAACAAATCTGAGGGCTTTTTGTTGAATAGTGGCGCGAGCGCGCCTAGATGGCGTTCTAGTTCTGCGTCCCCATAAACAAGGCTGACGCCAAGGCCGAAGCTCAGACCTTCGTATAAACGAAAAGCAAAATTCGGCGAGAGTTTGACGGTTGTCAAACCGGTCAAGCCAGCATTATCGCCAGCGGCCCAGTCTTTTGGATACTCAGTTGTAACGCCGTAATCAGTGTACAGTGCGAGGCCAAATGACCAGACATCGTTAACTGGAGAAATATAATAGGCGCCGGGTACGAGTGCAGCTGGAGCGATCCCCTCCGCGGTTTGGTTATTGCTTTCGTCTTTTACATCAATAGACGGAATAACCGCTGTGCCTGCCACTGAGATTTGCATGGTGTCAAAGTAGTTCATTGCAGCAGGGTTTCGAGCCAGTATGGCGGCGTTTTCTGCGATAGCCGCTTCGCCGGCGAACGCTCGGCCTAAACCTGATGCTGAATGTTCGCTGACCTGAAATCCGGCACCCAGAGCGCCGGCAGCACTACCTGCCAAGGCTACCGTTGCGGTGAGTCGGGATAGGTTTCGATGCATGATGCGTCCTCTGCTTATGTCAAATAGAATTATAAGAATTTCACTGAGTATAGATGTCACTTGGGATTACGAAAGTTTTGTTACTCTGCAAATTAGCAGTGTTTTCACGCACAGTGCATAGGGTTTAAAGGCGGCCGATAATTGCAAGGTCGTGATGACTTCCACATTACTGGCGAATCATTTGGCGACTGCCTTAATAGTTGACTGAGATGTGGTAAGTTAGGCCATATAATTAAAAAAACAGTTTGGTCAGGGGCTATGCGGAATCGATTTCGCCACAAATACACGGGAATTGCCGCCGGTACACTGGGCTTTGCCTTGGTATTGTCGGGTTGCGGTGCCAGTGGTGGCGACAATATTACGCTAACCGGCTCTGACGACCCCGGTGGTGACGGCAGTGCTGATCCTGTAGTCGTTGATACCCCGCTTTTCTATATCCAACGTCAGTTGCCATTACCATCATCAGATTTTACTGACCCGCTAGCGTTTTCTCCCGGATCACGATTGCTCTCACGCCAACGTGCTGCGAACGATGCGGAGCCGGTAGACTTGACTCCGCGTTTACTGCAAATGGTTGCTGAACTTCGTGATATTCCTGTTGAAGATTTGCTTGTTGATATCAAACACTTGAGCGCAGGATTTGATGGTGATCAGCTTTTATTTAGTGCCCGCGTTGTTCAAGAACCTATTGACGACAACGTGGAGTCGACGACCTGGAATCTATGGCGATATTCGATTAGTGACGATGAATTGAGTTATGTAATCACCGACCCGATCGCACGAGATGAAGGTTTCGACAGACATGATTTGTTTCCCGTGTTTTTGCCCAACGACACCATTATATTCAGTTCAACACGGCAGCAGGGCATTCGTCAGCGCCAACTAGATGTGGGTCGACCTCAATATGCAGGCCTGGATGAAGACAGAAACCAGTTAGCGTCAGTTCTGCATAACCTGGATCCAGACACTCAGGTTATTACTCAGATCAGTTACAACCAGAGCCATGACCTTGCCCCATCCGTCATGCCGGATGGTAGTATCGTATTCAGTCGATGGGAAAACGCCCAGGGTTCTGATGCCATTAGTCTCTACAGCATGTTGCCCGATGGTAGCGAGCTCTCACTGCTGTATGGGCACGATAGTCATGAACTTAACTCCGACGCCCCAGATCAACGCATTGAATACACGTCTGCCCATGCACTGGCTGATGGCGGCTTGGCCAGTTTTATTCGTCCGCGAACAATCACACGTGGAAGCGGCAATGTTGTTAGTATCAACATTGATGGGTTTAGCGATTATCAGCAGCCACTATGGTCAAATTTAGCGGATAGTGACGTTGGTCATTCAGCGCTTTTGCCTTTGTCTCTAAACGCTAACGATACCATCGATACTGGTGGTTCTTTGGCTGGCTTGTTTCCAGTATTTGACGGTACGGGCCGATTCCTGATGAGCTGGTCACCTTGCCGAACGATTGAAGACGGTCGAGAATTGCCTTGCACGATTACTGGTGATATTGACGATGAAACGGTTGCCGCTCCAGCAAATTATGGGCTCTGGTTATATGATCCCCGTGACGGAACACAGCGTCCTGTCGTGTTGCCCGAGCGAGGGAAAGCGATTGTTGAGGCCGTTCTAGCAAGTAATCGGGATTTTCCGCCGATCGTTAGCCGGTCAGAGACTTTTGATGCATCGTTAGCAGCACAGAGACAAGCGTTACTTCAAATTGGCAGTGTCTACGACATTAATGGCGAAGATCGCAGCCCAGGTGGCTATGCTGCGGTTCGTGATGCATCCACCAACGCCTACCGGAATCGCACTGCTCGATTTTTGCGTATTGTTACGCCAGTACCGATTCCCGATGAAAATACATTGGGCGACAATTTACCGGGCTTTGCCTTTGGTCGATCATCGGCGCAGCTGATGCGCGAAATAACCGGCTATGTACCAATCGAGCCGGATGGTTCTGTGACAGCAGTGGTGCCTGCCAATACGCCGTTCATGATAAGTGTTCTGGATGCTAATGGTCGTAGAATCAGCGCGCGTCATAATCAATGGCTGCAGCTAGGAGCGGGAGAGGTACGCCAATGCAGCGGCTGCCATGAACGCAACAGCACCTTACCTCATGGGCGTTATGACGATCCTGCACCACTCGCTAACCCTGGTGCGGCAAGCCTTAGTGACGGCACCTTTGGCTTCCCCAATATCGGTATTCGCGCCGACAGCATTGTGTTTCCGAATGCCGAAGGCTTAACCATGGCGCAGCTTTTCGACCTGCTGTATCCATTAGCACAGCCGTCAGAAGCAACGCGTGCGGTGAATGCCGATGTGTCTTTTGTTGATGTCTGGACAGACACCTCAGCCGGGTTAACCAAGTTAGAGGATATACAGGTGCCTTACGATGCATCCTGGACGCCCGACGAGACGCCCTATGTAAGAATCGATGGCGAACCGGCATTGCTGCGTATCAATTATCTCGATCATATCCAGCCGATTTGGGAACGCGTGCGTGAAATTAGCGATGCGGCAGATATGCCAGTGCTAGGCACTGATGGTAACCCCGTCACGCAGTGCATTGGCTGCCATGCAGGCGGGCAAACGGAATCCGGTGTGCCCGCCGGGCAGCTTGATTTGTCGTCGATGCCTTCGGATCAAAATCCGGATCACGTAACATCGTATAGAGAGTTGTTGTTTACCGATACCGAACAATGGTTAGTTGAAGGTATCGTGGTTGAGCGCACACGTATCTGCTCTCGAGAAGAATTAAATGATGAAGGCGAGCTGGTGACGGTTCCCTTTAACGACCCTCAGCCGCCTCGGGTTCCGCCAGTGATGAGTGTAGCTGGGGCAAACTTTGGTGCGTCACGTGTGTTCTATGGCTGCTTTGAAAGCGGCGCCCCTAGCTGCAGTAATTTCAATCAACAACCGGAGCCTCCTGAGAATTGTGAGGAAACCGGTACGTTGGTGACAGACGAACCATTTGATCATAACGGTTTGCTTTCCGATGCGGAGAAACGTTTGATCGGTGAATGGTTGGATATTGGCGGTCAGTACTTTAATGACCCCTTTCACCCTGTTTTACTCGACAGTCTTTAGCTGGGTGGTGTGAGTTGTTGAATCCTTGTCGAACATTTATTCCTAGCTGTTCACTGCACTTCAGACTCCTAGTTGCCTTTGTTTTAGGGTGGCTATCACTACCGGTTATTGCAGAGACAAGTTGGCAGGCATTGAATCAACCGGGCAAACGTGAATCCGTTTATTTTGCGACAGTTGAATTGCCATATATTGATGTATACAGCGGGGCAGGGCGGGGTTACCCGGTGTTTCATGTTATTGAACGTGGTGAAGCATTTGCAGTAATCAAGCGCCGTAATGATTGGTTTAAAATCGTAACATCGACCAACGTAACTGGCTGGGTTAAAGCATCTGCGCTCAATGGTAATTCAGATGGGCTAGGTGAATCGATTGCTATCGCCAATGTGGATTCTGATGATTTTGGTCAACGCCCTTTTGAGGTTGGTATAACCGTAGGCGATTTTGGTGGCACTGACAGTGTCAGCCTTTATGGGAGTTATCACTTTATCGACAAAATGGCCGGGGTACTCACATATAGCGAAAACTTCGGCGATGTATCTAACGGCAGAACCGTTGGTTTGACCCTTGAAGCGCGGCCATTCCCGGCGTGGCGTTTATCCCCATTTTTTTCGCTCGGCGGCGGTCAGCGTTGGACATCACCCAAACAATCTCAAGCTCAGGGCGATACCGTAAACAATGGTTTCTTTCTGGTGGGTGGTGGTGTGCATCTGTTTCTTACCAGTCGATTTGCCTTTCGAGCCGAATTTAACCAGCACATCGTGCTGACAAACCTTGATGACGATCAGCAGATAAACGAATGGAAAATTGGACTCAGTACATTTTTCTGACTCTAACGCTGGTATTTGGCATTGTGATGCCAGTGCAGGCGCAGTCGGAACAACAAAGTGCAAAACCCGTTATAGAACCCGACCTCGAACGTCGTAACGTGCGTATCGATAAAATCGATACGGAAAACTTCGAGCTTGGGATCTTCTACGGATTGCAAACGATTCAGGATTTTGGTGCTAACGATTTGTATGGTATCCGTGGTGCGTATCATGCAACAGAAGATATTTTTCTGGAGTTTACCTACGGCCGTTCACAGGGTGGAAAAACAACATACGAACGTCTAAGTGGCGGAGCCCCGCTGCTGAGTAAAAGCGAAAGGGAATACGGCTTTTACAGTGTGGATGTCGGTTGGAATGTGTTTCCGGGTGAGGTTTTTCTGTGGGATAAGTTTCATTTTACATCCGCGTTATATTTGGTTGTCGGTGTTGGCTCGACCAACTTCGGTGGCGACGATTGGTTTACGGTGAATGTTGGTGCTGGCTATCGGATTTTGTTTACGGATTACTTCGCGATTCATATCGATGCTCGTGACTATCTGTTTGATCGGGATTTGTTTGGCATTGAAGAGACCACCAACAATGTCGAGTTTTCATTTGGCACGTCATTTTTCTTCTAACGTTGCCGATCGTATTTCAATGATAAAAATTCAGGGGAAGATCATGGGAAATTTCATTAAGGTGTTCGTTGCCGGAACTTTGCTTAGCGCGGCAGGCTCGTTACTGGCGTTAGAAGTTAACCAACCTGCGCCAGATTTTACCCTTAAAAGCCGGGCGGGTAATAACTTGCGGCTGGATGAATATAAGGGTGAAGTAGTATTGCTTAACTTTTGGGCCAGCTGGTGTGGGCCATGCCGTAAGGAGATGCCTTATCTGGATGATATCCAGCAAAAATACAGTGACTTGGGCTTCACAGTACTTGGCGTTAACGTCGATAAGGATTCGAAGAAAGCGGATCTGATTTTGAAGGATATTCCGGTGAGCTTCCCGGTGTTGTTTGATCCGGACGGAAAGGTCTCTGAGATGTACGACGTTAATGCCATGCCGATTACCGTCATCATTGATAAAGACGGCAAAATTCGTGACATCCATAAAGGCTACAAAGCCGGTTACGAAAAGAAATACGCCAAACAGGTTAAGGCACTGATTTTGGAATAACGCCAGGTATTGGGGGGATTTGAGAAGCTGATGCAGGGGGAGAAGTTTGTGTTTAACGTAAAACGACTAGTCATCGTGCCGATCATACTATTACTCGGCGGTTGTGGTATTCAACCCTGGGTTAAGCCTTATGAGCGTCAGAATTTGGCTGACCCAATCATGACGTTTGATCGTGATCCGATTTCGTCCAGCTATATGCATCATGTGTATCAGGCTCGTGAAGGCGCGCGCGGCGCTGAAGGCGGTTCTGGAGGTGGCTGTGGTTGTAACTGATTTATTGACTGTGGCAACTGCAGCAATACAGCACCTTTGGTTGAGAGGTATTCGTTCATCGTCGGTCATAACCACGTCGATAAACTACAAATTCCCTATGCGTTGGTTACTGCTTTGCTTGATGACGTTGAGCAGTGCGTTACAAGCTGCTGTTTTGCCGGAAGAACGGGCTGACGTGATGTATCATCGCTACGAAGGTGGCGGGGTGGCGATTGATGGTCCATCGGTTATTGTCCGTAAGAATTTTGTGGATGTAGTCTCGCTGAACGGCAAGTTTTATGTGGATAAAATATCCAGTGCATCGATTGATGTAGTGACTAGTGGTGCCAGCCGTTACAGCGAAGAGCGTACTGAATATGGCGGCGGTATTGATTACTTACACGATACCACCACCATGAGTGCCAATTTCACCTTGAGTACCGAAAACGATTATGACGCCCAAACATGGTCTGTGGGGCTTAGCCAGGATTTTTTCGGTGGGCTGTCGACTATCGGTTTGGCCTACGCTAATGGCAATGATGAGATTCGCCAAACGGGAAACCCGGATTTCAAAGCGGATGCCTCACGGCACAACTTTGTTTTTAGTCTGACTCAAGTATTAACGGATAGCGCGATCATGAGCGTGATTTATGAAGCCATTACCGATGAAGGTTTTCTGAACAACCCTTACCGCTTTTACCGTTACTTAAATAATCCGGATATCCCCGCTGACGGCTACAGCATTGCTCAAGAGGTTTACCCTAATACGCGCACCAGCGATGCGATTGCGGTGAATGTTAAATATTATCTGCCTTATCGTGCGGCTGTCGGTGCCGGATACCGGTACTTCACCGATGACTGGGACATCAGTGCCAATACCTTTTTGCTCACTTATACTCAGCCAATCAGCGAGCATTGGATTTTGGATTTCACGTGGCGTTATTATCAGCAGGGTCATGCGTTTTTCTACAATGACTTGTTTCCGTTTGCTTCTCAGGATGCCAAAGATTATCGCGCCCGCGATAAAGAGCTGAGTGCATTCAACACAACTACCTACGGGGTTGCCGTCAGCTATGACATCCCGTTGCCCGACAATCGCTTTGTCGGAGCAACCATTCTCAGTCTTCAATGGGATTACCTGCAATTCGACTATCAGGATTTCCGCGATATTCGCGATAGCACGGTGGCGGGAGATGAACCTCTGTATAACTTCTCTGCCAATGTAGTGAAGCTGTTTTTTACCGTCGCTTACTAGCAATGATGCCGGTAGTGAGCTGGCATCGCTGAACGATTTCCATTCTCTGCTGCTCTAACATCTTAATCGACGCAAGGTACTCCATACGGCGTTGAGGTCTCTATTTTACTAGCCGGCTTCTCATTCAACGCCGAAGGTGCTGTTGCAGCATGCAGACTGCTGATGTTCTGAATCTTCTTGGCTCTATCGCTGTTTTTCTGTTTGGCATTAAAGTCATGAGCGATGCATTGGTGAAGTTGGCCGGCAACCGTTTACGCCAGTTCATTGTGCATTTATCGTCAAATCGCTTGCGCGGTGTGTTAACCGGAATGGGGATTACGGCGCTGATGCAATCATCGACGGCAACGTCTCTAATGATCGTTAGTTTTTCGAGTGCAGGGCTACTGGGCCTTACTGAAGCGATCAGCATGATAATGGGTGCCAATATTGGTACCACATTTACCGCCTGGATTGTTGCGCTTGTCGGCTTTCGTGTGAAACTGACGACTTTGGTTTTGCCGTTCACGATGGCCGGGTTTATTTTGTCTGCTTTCAAAACGCCATTCAAACGCCATTTAGGGCATTTTATTGTTGGCTTTTGTCTGTTGTTTTTAGGCTTAGAGATGATTAAGGGAGTCGTTCCGGATATTAAATCCAGCCCGTCCTTGATGCATTTTTTGAGTGCTCCTGAAGTACTCGGCCTCACCCAAATCTTCTGGTTCATGGCGGTTGGAGCAATACTCACGGTAGTACTACAGAGCTCTAGTGCAACCATGGCCGTCACGTTGGTTGCTGCCGCACAGGGTGTGATTGGTTTTGAAGCTGCGGCGGCGATGGTTTTGGGAGAAAACATCGGTACCACGGTAACACCGAATATTGCCGCTATGGTTTCAGGTGTACATGGGCGTCGAGCCGCATTGTCACACCTGATTTTTAACGGTATTGGCGTGGTTTGGGCGTTGATCGTTTTTACGCCGTTCAGCGAACTGTGTTTTTCAATTACCCGAGGAATCCTGCATGCCGGGCCAGAAAATTCCGATGAGTTTCTGCCGATTGCCTTATCGGTTTTTCATAGCAGTTTTAACATACTGAATACACTGTTGCTTGTTGGGTTGAGCAAGTATATAGCCGATATTTGCCGTTGGGTGTTTCCCGCCAAACCCGCCAAGCACGGGTTGAATGTTCGTCCTCGGCATATCAAACCCAACCCTTTGGGTCGCGAAAGATTGTTGGATTTGACGAAAGAGGCAGATTGTATATTGAGGCATGAGATATGCGATATGCTCGATATGCTTGCGGATACATCTGCGATAGCGCGAACTGATCGCAGAGATAGACGTAGCGCAACGGTTGAGGCTTATCGGCAAACGCGGGTTCGCCCACTGATGCTGATCATGATGAAAGCCATGGCGTCGATGCAATCTCAGCGTGATTTATCCGTTGAAGAAAAACGTGCACTGGCTGACATTCGTAAAGTGCACCAAACGTTCGAAGCCCTTGGGCGACTATTGGTTGGCTGTGAAAAAGAGCTAACGGTGATGGATAAACTGAAATCTGAATTGGCAGCGCAGACGTTATTGCAATTGCGGTGTTTACTGGCAAAAACGGCGGTGTGTTTTCAGCAAACAAACGTCTGTGATAATCAACTCGCAGACGTGCGGCAGCAGGTCAAAGCATTCGATGATCAGCTAGCGAATAACGTCGAAAGTGAATTAACTGCGCGCCGTATCTCAATCCGTGAGGCGGACCAGTTGCTAGAAACCGGGTTTATTGTGGTGCAGATCAGTTATCTGAGTAATCGTGCCTGTCGTAAACTCATTCAGTTGCAAACGCTGTGTGCTGAGCCGCTATCATCTTCGAACCTTACCCATGAAAAGCTATCGGCCTCTCTGCGTTAAGGTTGTGGGAGTTGTTTGGGAGACGTGGGCTGCGTAGATTGTTGACGCAGCAATCCATCGGAATAATGTAGCTTGCCTGTATCGTCTATCAAAATCGCTTCAGTATCAGGCAAACCATTGATGAGGTTGAGGCCTTTTTCTACACCAAGCACAAATACGGTGGTCGACAGAGCATCGGCATCGATAGATTTTTGCGTCAACACACTAGCGCTGCGCATACCGGTGGCGGATGTGCCTTTGGTGGGATGGATAATATGATGCACACGTTCGTCACCATCCATAAAATAACGTTCATAGTCGCCTGATGTGGAAATTGCGACTTGTGTTAACGGCATGATAACCGCGTGATCGTTAGGTTTACGTGGATGACGAATACCAAACATCCAAGGTTTACCACGTTTGTCGCCGAGAATCCGGGTATCTCCGCCTGCAGCAACAACGGCGTGGTTTACGCCGCTCTCCTGAAGCATTTCAATGGCGCTGTCGACGGCATAACCTTTCGCAATACCACCGAGGTCGATACGCACATCAGGATGCAGAAAGCGCACCGTTTTTTGCTGTTCATCTAACACAATGTGCTGGTAATTGATGGCGGCCAATGACTGTTGAATGTCATCTTGTGATGGTCGTTCGCCCTTGCGGAAGTTGTAGCGATAGCCAATTGAGGCGAAGGTGATATCAAACGTGCCGGCTGAAATGGACGAAATCCAAGCTGCTTTTTGTAGGATTGCAAAAAGATTATCGGATACTGTTACCGGTTTTTTGTACGCATAGGTGTTGAGTTGCGAAATTTCGCTGGTATCGATATAGGGGCTCATGCGTTGATCAACATCCTGCATTATGTCGATAACCTGCTGTTTTAACACCGTGCCCCGTGCGCTATCGTCGTGCCAAAATTGGGCAGAGACGGCGGTACCCATAATGGGTTTTTCCACCGCAAACCACTCCGCATGCGCGCAGACGGCTTGCAGGCCCATAACAAACGTGGTCAACGTGATAATCAATCTGGGAAGCGAATGCATGTGGTTGTGTTCAGGCGTTAAGTTAATGGCGGTGATAGAACTGCGACCCAGTTTACGAGGAACGGCACCTTAGGCAAAGGCTGAACCCCGAATCTGAAAAAAGATACAAGGTGTGTCACAACGACCGAGGTTCAGGCGTTGTTATTGCACAATGTGCAAAGGCTCTGCAAATATCACCCGGCCGGTGTAGAACTTGCGAATCGCGTTTAACGTCTCGGTTTTATTATTGCGGGTGCGGTTCATAAAATGACTTAGCACTAGGGTGCGTACATTTGCCTGTGCCGCCAACTTACCGATTTCCGAAGGTGGCATATGCAGGTTTCGCGCGATGCCTTTTGTGCCTTCTGGCACCGCATTGTGTGCCACAAATATATCCGTGCCTTGAATGAGCAACGCTGATAGCGCACCGTCTTTATTGCTGGTATCTCCCGAGAATACCATTGAGCAATCGCCTTTTTGAATACGCCAGCCGATGGCGGCAATCGGGCCGTGATTGACAGGGGCTGCGGTGATATTCAGACCATTGGGCAAACTTCGATTGAATACACTGCCTTTGGATAGCGGTACGTCGATACCTTCGAGTACGTAGCTTTCTTTGCCGGAACTCAGGTAGCCTTGTAAATACGAAAACGCCCCCTTAGCGCCAAACAAACGTTTCAAAAAATCGGATGTTGAGGGCATGATTTTATTGCCATCAGGCCCAATCACTAAGAGGTTTTTGTCACGTGGAGTGAAGAAAGAGCCTTTCACATAAGCGGGTAAATCTGCTGAATGGTCGACGTGCAAATGGCTGTAAAGAATGGCTTCGAGTGTTTCGAATCGTGCGCCAACTTCACCGAAGCGGCTGGCACTGCCCGGGCCCGTGTCTACCAAAATTGCCGCATTTGGCCCCAGCCAAACCAGATAGCTACTGCCATCAAGGCCGTCATTGAGTTCTGGGCCGCCAGNGCCCAATACCTGCAGCGTGAGGCTCTCATGAGCGCAATCTTCGGTAGTGTTTTTTTCCAGTGCGGCGGCGTTTAAGCTCGCGAGTGTCATCAACATTAAAAACAGAAAGCGAAGTGGCATTGTGGCGTCCTGTGAGGCTTTTACCGTATCCGGCGGGTGAATGATCTGTGTTGTTAGCACCGACTATGTATCCCTAATGGTATCAGGCTTTTAGCGAATGTTGGCAGCTCGGGTGTGTTTGTTGCATTTACGGTGTGTTTTCCGATGTTTTGTTAATGACTGGGGTGGTCAGAATGCGGCTAGGCCGCGAGCCATCCGCAGACCGCGCTCGCACTTCAACGGCGGATGCGCCCTCAGAGATATCCGCCGGCCCTTGGTAGGTTTGCCAGTCACTGCCGGGTGTTCGATATTCCAGAGTAAGGCTCGGGTAAATGTTATTCATGGTCAGTACGCCGTTATCGATGACTGCCCCGGGAGATGGAATGCGATAGAAAATCTGCTGGGCGTCGAGTTTGAGAAGCTCTTTTTGTGAAAGCGTATTGGCAAAGCGATTGAACGCCTGATCACGCAGGGTTTTGTCGGCTTCGGTAAAAACGCCGCTGTCTTTGTTGTAGAGCGCACCTTGATGGTCGTAGCCTGGCTCCCATGCACCGCGGTACCATGCTCTTTCTGCCAGTGCTAACAAACGCGGAAAGATCATGTAGGATTTTTGTCGATCTGTTCGCTGGGTTTCAGACCACAACTGCCCTTGAATTCCGATCACGGCTTTGCCCGGTTCAACTGGCGCATGAAGCGTGTCGCCGTTACCATCGCGTTGCAGTCGGTCATCTGATTCGTACGGTAAGGCCGTGCGGTCATTCCAGATTTCGGCATGTAGAGGCAAATTATCAGGCATAAAACTGAATACCCGGTAGATATTGGTATTTCGAGATCCCCAGTAATAGCCACGCTCTTTCGGATCAGCCTCGTACGGGAAGTCAAAATACACGGCCTCTGGCGTGGACAGCACAACCTCCCAGTTCTGGTTGATCAACTGGTTCGTGTTGGAAAACCCCCAAGGCAGATATTCCCAGCTATTGGCCTGTACACGCGCTGGCATGTTGGCCGGGTCGACTGCGCTGATACCATCACTCCATCCGGCAGGAATAATATTACGTTCAGCCAGCCGGTTTGAAATCTGCTCGATAAAGTAGATGCCCGGGTCGCTGATATCCGGGTTATTTTCAAGAAACGCTTTGCAGACGGGCGAGTCGACCCATGCATTCGGTGTTTCATCGGCACCGATGTGAAACCGAGTGAGTGGTTGGCCTGCCTGTGCATGCATCAGGCTGACTTCTTCGATTAGCTTGTCAAAAAAAGTATAAGCTGATGGCATACAAGGATTAATGACGTTGTCGTTGTAGTACTGCACGGAAAGATATTCACTGGTATCGTCAAAATCCGTTAACAGGTACTCCAGTGCGGCTTCATCATCACCGGCGGCTTTCAAACGGTGATAGCGCGCTTGCATCGCTTTCACGGCAGCGCGGGAGTGCGCCGGTGTATCTAGCGATGGAATCACATCGATGAAGCGTGCATCGGCATACTCAACGATCTCGATGTAGTCGTTGGCAGTTAAATAGCCGTTGGCCGGAGAATCAGGGTTTTTACCCCGTCCTAGCTGAGGGATCAGACATTGTGTTTCTGTCAGGTCATGGCAGGTTCGACTGCCAATATCAGTGAGTTCTGGCAGGCCAGGTATTTCGAGCCGCCAACCTTCATCATCGGCTAAATGAAGGTGAAGTTTATTCAGTTTGTATGCTGCCATTTGTTCAAGTAACTGCAGAATAAACGCCTTACCGGCAAAGTTGCGTGCGATATCCAGATGCATTCCGCGAAATTCATAGCGAGGGTTATCGCTAATTTGCAGCGCCGGTAATACTAGCTGTGGAGGTCGATACACACTGGCTATTGATTGCAGTCCATAAAACGCACCAGCGGCAGAGTTAGCTTGAATGCTGATGCCTGTCGGTTCAATTCGTAGTTGGTACGATTCATCTGCGGTATCACTAGCGGTATCTGGTGTAGTGACCTGAATAGTCAATGGAACGCCGCTATCAGAAAACCCAATGCCGATGTTCGACAGGTGGTCAATTGCCGCCTGCAATTCAGTTTGTTCGATACCACTGAGATTGAGTGTTAATCCATTGCTGATATCTACATCATCTAATGGCAGCGAATCGAGTGTTGTTGGTGTGGGAATCAGCTGGGCGTGTGTCGCGGAAGAGGGCAGTTGCGTGAGACCGTAGCTGGCGTTGTTGGCATAAAGTACGTCAGGTTTTGCCCATTGCGTCTGGTCATCTTCAGTTCGCTTGAATTGCCGTATCGCATCATTAAAAGCACTGACATAGGGGCGTGTTTCAAGCCCGGTCTCTNAATCGTTTGCCGGTTGTGTACTGGTGATGGTTTCTGGCTGCCAACTGTCGGCGACGACATAGTAATTTGGCATCGGGTCGGTTTCGGATAGCTCCCAGAAGCGCGCAGTAAACTCGATGGTTTGTGTCTCACCTGCGGTGAAACCACTAAATTGCTGTGTTGGCGTGAGTTTATGCAGGTCGCCTTGTATGTGCTCAATACGAAACGCGGGGTTGTCAGTTGCGTATATTGGCACAATCTGGCTGAACCACAGCTGCCAGGTGTTCTCCGGAATATCGACGGTAGTTGTGAGGTGTAAACGAGCGCGAAAACAAAGGCCATCTTGAATGTCTGGGTCACAGTTTGCATCCGGCCTGTTATCAATAACCTCATAGGTGATGTTTAGGTCGTTGGCGAAATCCGCGAGTGCCTGTTGGCTTGCAAACTGGCTAACTCTGTCGTTAGCGTTATCATCATCGCTGCAGGCGGCGAGGAAAAAGGCTGCGAGGCAACCCCAAAACATCATTGGCAGGCGTGGGTTCATCGTTCATCCTTGTTTTTTTAACTGGGTCTATTACGTTCGATTTATTGCTGAAACCGTCAGCGGGCAGTGAAAATTTGCGGTCGACGTTACCGCTATCGTTCATTATGAGTCCCTCAAATTGTTGGATACCTGATCGGGATAAAATCCCATTTGAGTCTTGGTAGTGGTTCAATTCGTCCGATAAACGTGATTCCTAAGAACCCTCACGCGCTTTTCTACTCATAATCCTTGAGCGAAAATTGAGACGACGATAATGAGACTGGCGATAATTGGCGGCGGTGCCGTTGGGCAATATCTGGCTGCAAGGCTGAAACAGGCAAAAAACGGTATTGCATGCGACGTGCTGATGTATCGACCACGACAAGAAACTGGCCTTTCTGTCGACTCAGTCGACGGTGATATTTCATTGCCTGATTTCCAATGGAAATCGATATCTGCTGCGCAACCTGGTGACTACGACACCTTTATTATTACGACAAAAACAACCACCATGGAGCCGGTTGGGCGATTTCTGGCGCATGTGCTTTTCTCCAGCAATATGGTTTGGAATACCCAAAACGGGTGGGGCAATGAAGACTGGCTGCGACGATATACTGGGCACCAGAATTTTGGTGTGATGGCGGTTAATTTTGGTGTTTCCCGATATTCTGACAGTCAACTAACCCACCATGTTGGCAATATGGCCGTACTAGGCGGCGGTTCTTACTCTGCGAGGTCCTCGATGACGCGTCTACTAGCATCTGCGGGGATGGATGTTGNCGAGGCGGATTCTGAATTCTGTTGCCGTTTGCGAAAACTCATTTGGAACGTGCCATTCAGTGGTTTGGCATTAGTGACAGGCCGTTACCCGTGTGACCTGGCTAATGATCCTGTTCAGCTAAAACGAATCGAACTAATCATGAGTGAAATCGCGCGTATTGCAGAGCATCAAGGTATTTCGATTGACCAAGACTATCGACAGATATTGCTTGATTACACTAAAACCATTGAGCCCGGCTGGCCCAGTATGGTTCAAGATTATCAGGCAGGCCGCTTAATTGAAGTGGAATACATTTACCAAAATCTATTGAAAGAAGCCGCGCTGCTGCACATCACAACGCCGCATATTCGGCATCTTTATCATGATATCGTCAAGGCGATGCGTCGTCAGTATCTCGATAGTGGAGGCAGCGTTGGCCAAATGCTTCGCTGACTGAAGAGCCTGCACTTAGCCCGTTATTCGTCTTACTACATCACGATGTTTGTGAATGTCCTGATTTTTGAATCCGATACCTAGCGCTATCGTCAGGAGTTTGTATGAAAAAACTTGTAGGAATTGTATTGATCACCGTTATTGCCAGCTTATCGGCAACGGCTTACTTCGTTGAGTTGCCATTAGGCTTTTTTAAAGCGGATTCCGAATTGTATGGAAATCAGGTTTTGCATGAAAAACTCAACGCCCAATCGATGGTACTGCAGCATGTTGTGCCAATTCAGGTTGATGACGTGACATTGCTCTCTCAGGTACATGTTGATAACAACGCGCTGATATTTGAGTATGCCTTGAATAACAGCGCTGATGCCGGTTCGTACGGTAAAACCCTGCAGAAAAACAGCGCTGTTTTGGCAACAGCGTTACAACGCCAAACATGTCAGGCGCCAAGTCTTGCTGAGCTGGTTAATCTGGGAGGGAAGGTGATATACAACTATGCGGACGCAGGTGGAGCAGTATTGGCACACATTACGATTAACGGCGGCAGTTGTTCTGCACATACACCCGAGGCGAGTCTGTCGAAAGCAAGTTGACCGCAGAGCTAAGTGGCTCTGCGGTGTAAATGCTGATTATCAGTGAATTACTTTTGACCAAATTTGCGGTCAATCCAGTAATCCAAGCTGATATAACGACCGCCGCCGTAGAAAAACAGCGCGAGAATCATGATGAAGTAGGTGGCGGCGAATTCGATACCGTTGTTCAGTACAACAATACTGCCATGCTCCGTTAACCATTCGTAGTTACCGTGTTCCATCAGGATCGAACGAACAGCAGTCAGGCGTTCTATGGCTTCCATAGTGCGTTCGGTAGCAAATACGCCATCTCCCGCAGAAATTGCCAACCAGCCGTTTTCAGCGTGTGACGTTACCGCGGCAACAATCATGGTAAACATCAGCGGCAGGCTGATCCAACGCGTTGCCAAACCTAACGTATAGAGTATAGCGCCACCGAGCTCTGCGCCAACTGCTAGCGCTGCCATCAGCCAAGGCACAGGTAAACCTAGCCCCCAATCAGGGTTGCCAAACCATTCTACGGTACTATCAAAATGAGCCAGTTTTTGCGTACCGGCCATCCAGAATACCGGTATGAGGTAAAGGCGCAGCAGCAATGGTGCAAGAAAATCAATTTCTCGTGTTTTATTCAGCCAGCCTTGTGCAGTTTGCAATAGTCCTAACATATCGTCGTGCCTTTTTATCCTGTTGTAATTCCTGAATTGATCCCTGCGATCGTCACCTGTATTTGAATCAGTGAGAACGCTATCAATTTATGTACTTCCATTAACCCTAGCAAGAATTGCCTGAGATACCTGTGAATGTAGCCAGTCTACGGAGGAATTCTCACAAAACTATCCGAGACTCTTTACAAATGTTTGTTTCATCTAGGGCTTCCGCCGGAGTGATATCGAGCCGAATGGTAAGTCGACACCTATACTCACTCGAAAAACGAACATCAGAGATTGTGGGTTAGCGAGCGCTAGAACTGGAACTTGGCTACCCACATGCCTTCCAAAGAGAACCGAATTTGCCAATATTCGCCTGATGAAGGCATATGTTCGCAACCTGAATGGCACCTATGAAAGAGTCTATTCCCTACAAACCTCGTCACCCCATCCGCATTGTCACTGCTGCATCGCTGTTCGATGGGCATGATGCGGCAATTAACATCATGCGACGTTTGATTCAGGCAACGGGTGTTGAAGTGATCCACCTCGGTCATGATCGAAGTGTTGATGATGTTGTTAACTGCGCGATACAAGAAGACGCCAACGCGATTGCGATAACGTCTTATCAAGGTGGGCACCTTGAGTACTTCCGCTATATGCATGATTTGCTGCAACAACGCGGCGCTGGGCATATCCGGATTTATGGCGGCGGTGGCGGGGTAATTTTACCTGACGAAATCAAAACTCTCATGGAATACGGTATTACCCGCATTTACTCCCCAGATGATGGCCGTACAATGGGGCTTCAAGGGATGATAAACGATCTGGTGATGGGTGCTGATTACCTTATCGGCCCCAAGCTTTATGGCGATTTAACACAAATCCGTAGCGGTGATGTGCTTGCTATTAGTCGACTGATCAGTGCGGCAGAAAACGCCCCAGAGATCGCCTTGCCAGTGTTTGATCAACTCAAGCACGAAGCGGCAACATCGATGACGCCCGTGCTCGGCATTACCGGCACGGGCGGTGCGGGGAAATCATCGTTGGTTGATGAGTTTGTTCGGCGATTTTTGCTTGAATTCACGGATAAAAAGATCGCCATTATTTCGGTAGACCCTTCCAAACGTAAAACCGGTGGTGCCCTATTGGGCGATCGTATTCGCATGAATGCAATTAATCACCCTCGGGTGTATATGCGGTCGTTGGCGACACGGCAATCGAACTTGGCGGTATCAAAACATGTTGGTGATGCGCTGAATATTTTAAAAGCCGCCGACTTTGATCTGATCTTGCTGGAAACCTCCGGCATTGGTCAATCGGATACCGAGATTCTGGATTTCAGCAATTTATCATTGTATGTGATGACACCTGAATACGGTGCAGCCTCCCAGCTTGAAAAAATCGATATGCTGGATTTTGCCGACGTTATTGCACTGAATAAGTTTGATAAACGTGGCGCGCTGGATGCATTACGCGACATTCGCAAGCAATACAAACGCAATCATCAGAGGTTTAGCGATGCGGATGAAAGCCTGCCGGTGATCGGCACGATCGCGGCTCAATTTAACGATCCGGGTATGAATCGACTCTATTCCATCCTCATTCACCGCCTGCACAATATGCAGTCGGATCAATGGCCTGGTGCTGATGTTGGCGAATTTAGTGATAGTGAGAAGATTGACATTATTCCCCCGCGACGAGTGCGTTATTTGTCAGAAATCAGTGAGAGCAATCGCCAGTATGATGATACCGTCGAACAGCAAGCAGAAGTGGCTAATCGACTGTATTGTTTACAGGAATCGTTAAAAACGATTGAGGCTCAGCCTTCTCATTCGCAGTTGAGCGCAGCGACACAAACGCTGAAAGATCTGGTAAATAAAATTACTGAGGAGCTAGACCCGCAACATCGTCAACGCCTCGACTCATGGCCGCAAGATCGCAAGGCTTATCAAGATGCCGTCTACCGGTTTCAGGTCAGGGGCAAAGACATCGCCATCGATACGCACAGCGAATCGCTATCACATTTACAGATACCGCGTGTAGCGACACCCCGATACCAGAATTGGGGTGATTTGTTGCGATGGTTGTCGCAAGAGAATTTGCCCGGGTGCTTCCCTTATACCGCGGGTCTGTACCCTTTTAAACGTGAGGGCGAAGACCCAACGCGCATGTTCGCCGGAGAAGGTGGCCCAGAACGTACCAACAAACGATTCCATTATGTGAGCATGGATATGCCTGCGATTCGCCTGTCGACGGCATTCGATTCCGTCACCCTTTACGGGCGAGATCCGGATCATCGTCCGGATATTTACGGTAAGGTGGGCAACTCAGGAGTGAGTATCTGCAGCCTTGACGATGCCAAAAAGCTCTATAGCGGGTTCGATCTGGCAGCGTCGAACACCTCCGTGTCGATGACGATTAACGGCCCTGCGCCGATGATATTGGCGTTTTTTCTTAATGCTGCCATCGATCAACAATGTGAAAAGTACATACAGGAACATGGCCTTGAAGAGGATGTTCAGCAAAAAATAGCGGCCCATTATGCGGGTAACGATGCCTTGAAGCCGGTTTATGTGGGGGAATTGCCCGCCGGGAATAACGGCCTGGGAACCATGCTGCTGGGGATCACCGGCGACAAGGTGCTGCCGCCGGATATCTACGCAACGATTAAAGCTGAGACGCTTAACGTTGTGCGCGGAACCGTGCAGGCCGACATTCTGAAGGAAGATCAGGCGCAGAATACCTGTATATTCTCGACAGAGTTTGCTCTAAAACTGATGGGGGACGTGCAGGAATATTTTATCCAACATCAGATTCGAAATTTCTACTCGGTATCTATCTCTGGCTATCACATTGCTGAAGCCGGCGCGAATCCAATTACTCAGCTGGCTTTCACATTAGCTAACGGATTTACCTATGTGGAGTACTACCTGAGCCGGGGTATGAGTATTGATGATTTTGCCCCTAACCTGTCGTTTTTCTTTTCGAACGGAATTGATCCGGAATACGCGGTCATCGGTCGCGTAGCCCGAAGGTTGTGGGCCAAGGCCATGAAGTTAAAGTACGGTGCCAACGAGCGCTCGCAAATGCTTAAGTACCATATTCAAACTTCCGGGCGCTCGTTACATGCGCAGGAGATTGACTTCAATGATATTCGAACAACCTTACAGGCACTCTACGCTATCTACGACAACTGCAACTCGTTACACACAAACGCTTATGACGAGGCCATTACCACGCCGACCGAAGATTCAGTGCGTCGTGCGATGGCAATTCAGTTGATCATTAACAAAGAACTGGGCTTGGCGAAAAATGAAAACCCGCTCCAAGGTAGTTTTATTATCGAAGAGTTAACCGATTTAGTTGAAGCTGCGGTATTAACGGAGTTTGATCGCCTGACTGATCGTGGCGGCGTGCTAGGGGCAATGGAGACGATGTATCAACGTGGCAAAATTCAGGAAGAAAGTCTGCATTATGAAACGCGCAAACACACGGGTGATTTTCCGATTGTGGGTGTTAATACTTTTCTCAGTAGCAAGGGCTCACCCACGTTAACGCCAGGCGAGGTAATTCGCGCTACAGAAGAAGATAAAGAGGCACGGATAAAGAGCGTTAAAAACCTGCATAAACGCGAAGCTGAATATGCTGCAGAAGCTTTGGCAGAACTACAAACAACGGCCTTAGACAACGGTAATTTGTTTGAGAGTTTGATGGAAGCTGTGAAGGTATGTTCGCTGGGGCAAATCACCGAATGTTTGTTTGATGTGGGCGGGCAGTATCGGCGGAATATGTAGGTATTGGTTTTCGACTGGCAGGAAGGCGCTGCGATCGCTATTATTAAAGACCACAGCTAAACAGAAGATGGCTTAGTCACTGCGGTGTTGGTCGGGCAGTAGGGAAGGATTTGTTGCGTTATCAATGCGGCACTAACACTGTGTTGGTGCCGCATGACTTTTAAAGTTCAACAATAGGTGTTGAACAGAAATGAATCGGTGAACTACACCAAGTCGTAATCGGCAAATTCAGGTTCTTTCAACTTATCGCGATAGGTTGATGGAGACCAAGGCCAGGTTTGTGGCAATTCAGTGCCATCCGTATACCAACCTGTACAGCCGGTTACCCATGCAGTGCCATCAAACGAGCTAGCCAGTTCTTGACCAAACTTAGTTGCAGCTTCTTGCTTAGGCACCATCGAGGTAAACTCGCCAGCTTCAATACGCTTCATGCATTTCAGCACATAGTCGACACCGATATCTGCGATATCAATTAGCGAAAGGTTAGTGATTGGGCTGTTTGTTCCAATCAAAACAAAGAAATTCGGCAGGCCGGGCACGGTGATCGAACGGTAGTTTCGGTTGTGCTCGTCTTTCCAGATCTCTGTTAATTTTTCACCGTTAGGGCCAGTGATATCGGATACGCCCCACTGATTTGGTTTGAAGCCGGTTGCCAAAACGAGCATATCGAGTTCATGCAATTGGCCGTCTTTGGTTCGAATACCGTTTTTTTCAATACACTCAATGCCTGTACGTTCAACATGAACATTGTCGCGCTGCAGTGCCGGGTAATAGGTTTCAGAGACGATCATACGTCGGCACATCGGTTGAAAATCCGGGCGCATCTTTTCGCGTAATTCCGGATTTTTGATGCTCTTCAGGTTGTTTTCTACCGCCCAGTTCACCATGCGACGCTGCCAGCCGTCGTACAATGAAGCGCGGCCAAACATTTCGCCGACCCAGTCATAGAATTTACGTGTGGTCATACCCAGTAGTGGAACTTTGCGCTTCATGTAGCGCGAAAAATCACCGTAGTACGGATTAGGTGTTGGCATAACCCATTGTGGCGTACGTATAAATGTTGTCAGGTGCCCGGCGCGTTCTGCAATCGGTGCAGTGGCTTGAACGCCGGATGAACCTGAACCTAAAATAGCTACGCGTTGACCGGAGTAGTCGTAGTCGTCATCCCAGTCGGCAGTATGTACGACTTTGCCTTCAAAACTATCCAAGCCGTTAATATTGGGGTAGAGCTTTTGGTTCAGTGGGCCTGTCGCGTCAACGAGTAGGTCGAAGTGATGGCTTTCGTCTTTATCGGTTGTCACCAGCCACTTTTTATCGTCGGTAAACTTTGCGGAGGTTACCGATGTTTCAAATTCAACGTAATCGTCAAGATTGTATTTTTTGGCAACGCCTTCGAAGTAGCCTTGTATTTCAGAGCCTTCGGAAAAACGGCGTGACCAATCAGCTTTCGGTTCGAACTCATAACAGTAGGCAAATGATGCTACGTCACAAGCGACACCCGGGTAACGGTTTTCACGCCATACACCGCCAACTTTGCGCGCTTTTTCAAACACTTTGAAGTTGGTTTTGCCTTCTCGCAACAGCTTAATGGCCATTAGCATGCCAGACATGCCTGCGCCTATGATGCCTACGCTTACTGAGGATTGGTTTTGTCCATTTGCCATGTTTAATTCTCTGCTTGTTACTGCGTCATCCGAATTTGCTGAAAACTGACAACAGTGTCAGTGAAAAGTGGCCCCATTGTAGGGACTAACATATGTGTCAGTCAATCGCTAAATGTGCTACCCTGCGGTATATCCTTGCTGCTTATCGAGCGGGCAGCCCGTTAGTCGCCTAGCACCATTCAGACTCGTAATGCCTGCGTTGCGCAGATGATCTCAGATACCTTGATTCCAGACACCTCCATGACAGAAACAAACACAGATAAAGATCACATCAAAGCAACGATGAAGGATGCCATCTTAAAGGCCGCAGAAAAAGTATTCAGCGATTATGGCTTTGAAGGTGCTAGTTTTCGTGCCATCAGCGAGCTTTGCGGCGCCAAGCGCGCATTGATTCTCTATCACTTCAAGAGTAAGGATGCGTTGTGGAAGGCAGTTGCTGAAGACGTCAAAACACGGTTTTTAACGCAATTCAGCGCCTATTATCATGAGGCGGAGTTGAAAACTGACCTGCAAAAGTCACGTCAGCTCAATGTCGCTTTTTTAAAGGCAGCCCGAGATGTTCCTGAATATGGTCGTATTATTCTGCATGAAGGCCTTACGCCTAATGAACGCATCAAATGGATGAGTCAAGAGCTGAAGCCTGAACTGGTAACGATGCCGGATCTACAAGATCCTTTCCTTATTGAAGCGTCTCTCTCCGGATTAATTCGCCATATGCAAGCCGGTGCTCTCTTGTATTTGGGCAGCATGGGGCCGCTGATTGCCATGGATACTGAAGATGCAGACACATTGCTTTCTGACGCCAGTATTGAGCAGTTTGCTGATTATTTTCAGGCGATTACGTTGGCACGTATGGACCAGTTGAAGCAGCTTGAAGAAATGCAAAAAGAACAGGTTGAAGAGTAAGATGTATCGAACAACGGCAGGGCTAACTTTTTATAAAGCCGGCCCAAGATCGATTAGCTTTGCTCGATCGTCTAGAGACGATGTAAACACATGGATGCGGCCATTATTTTCTTCGATCCGCTGATACAGTGTGTCGCTGTGAGGTTGCCCATTCGGGTTGACCAATAAGTACTTTCGACCGTTTCTCGTGTCGACAGCCGCAGAGAAATAGGCCCCGATTCGCATAATGTGAGGGTATTGCAGTGGCAGAATTTCACGCCCACTACTTGCCTTTACAATGCCTTGTCGATTCGATTCTTGATCAATGGAAATGAGCGTATCGTTTTTGATGCTCGGTTGAGCGTCGATGCTGTAATTTACGGGTGTTAGACGTTTTTGCTGACGATCAAGATGCAGGTATTGACGATCGTAGGTGTGTGTGGCGTGTGAATAAAAGTATCGATTGTGTTGGCGTAAATCTTGGTATTGTGGCGACCCGATCCAATTCCCGTCGTTATCAATTAATCCATCCAGTTCAGTATCGTAATCGGTTGCAAGTTGGAATCCATCGTTTTGAGGAAAGTAAAAACTATCAGCGCGCTTTAATGCGATGTTCGTTTCTTGTGGTGCTAACAGTATTTCAATGACCAAGTTAAGCGACTGAGCAGGCCTCGGAAATAAATAGCTTACCAATACCTGCTGGGCGTCTTTTGATACTGCCATTGGTACGGCGTTATTGGGTATGTTCTTTTTAAGGTATCTATCTATTTCCGCTTCTGTTGCAAACTCGCGTGCATCAATTTTATCGATAACACGCCGGTAAAACCTTCGTTGGTTCGCTAGGGCTTCAAGCTGAAGCCCGGTTGGGATTGATTCTGATGTCATTCCTAGAGTACGCATTCTTAATCCGGCTAGGTCTTCTGCTTCAACGACCATCACCGTATCCAGTAGGCTTTGTGGCATCTGTAATTCAACGCGATGGCTTCCCAAACTGAGTAGTTTGATAGCGTGTGTATTTACGATGGCATCTGTCGTTGACGGCGTCAGTAATACTGACTCTTGAACAATCGCAGGATACGTTATCTTAGTAGATATCGCGGTCAATGATTTTGCATTGGGTAGTGCTAGTTCAAGCGCGTAGTAGCCTTGTTTGCCGGCTGAGAACGGTTTGTTGAAAGAGCGCGTGCTTCCGTCAGAGTATTCAAGTGTATCTACCTCGATACTGACAAGGTCATGATTGAAATAGTGTTTGTCGGAAACCTGCCGATTAAATGCCCCGGCGAGCGCCTCTGAATCGATTGTCAGGCTAGCGTATGTGTCAGGTACAAAGTTTTTTTGCTCAAATGTGGCCGCAGAAAGTAACGCTAGTACCTGTTCGTTAATTTCACTGGGTGTACGGACCTGATAGCCAGGTTCATCATTAATGTTCTGTTCTGGTGATCCAGTATTCGCGCTTGGCGTCGTTAGCTCAAATGTACTTGCAGCGAGTCGATGATAGGCGTCGATACTGTCGATCTCATATTGGATCGCAGTGCGTTTTTCTACAACATCATCAGGCAATGAGCACGCACTGAGTAGTGATGCAAATAAAGTAACAAGGGTGGCGAACGCAGTTGCATGTGAAAACTTGAATATGTTGTTTGGGCGATTAGCGCATTTCATAGATGAACCCAGCCGCAATAAAAATATGTAAGGATAGTGCCGCAACCAATAGCTTTAGCCAGACCGGTTCTGACTTGCCGTTCCGATACAAAAACTTATCGACAAAGATACTTTGCATAACGCCCGCGAATAAACCGGAATATAAACCGCCTATCCATACATAAAAACTATCGGCCCAGTGATAGTCTTTAGCCACTAGAAAAAAACGGTAGAGCGTGGTGAGCAATATTGCGGTGATTATCCACACAAGGGTTTGCAATACTGTGCGGATGAGACGGGTTCTATAAGGTCGTTGAGGTGGCATATTGTCTAGCGAGTGTGTATTTCTAGCCAGTAGTGAGTGAGAACCATCATAAGGAAGTTTTTCCTTTCTCGCATTAGCGAGACTGTAAATAATTCTGTGTAACTGCCTCGTTAAACATAATCAGTTAAGCGGTCTTCGAACTCGATCATAAACCGGTTCAAGGCCGGTTTCCAATTCCTGATTGGCATGGTCCATTTTTTCGCTGCCTGCTGTATCGCCAGATAAACAACTTTCTTAGCGGAGTCATCTGAGGGGAACAGCTTACGC